>DATHAP010000104.1 GCA_035489715.1 Actinomycetes bacterium | reverse complement strand
CATGACGTCGACCCACATCGGCACCTGGGCGGTGGACAAGCTGATCCGCTTCGCCGTCCTCCCCCGCGGCGGCCAGCCGGTGCTGTGGGACTTCGGGTCCGCCGCCCGCCACCACCAGCTCTTCAACCCGTGGCTCGACGGCGAGGAACGCGCCCGGGCCGGTATCTCGACGCTGCGCGGCGCCTTCCACCCCGACGCCGGCATCGCCGAGGAGGTCGCCCGCAAGGTCACCACCGTGCTGCGCGAGCACGACCTCGCCGACCAGCCGATCGGCGTCGACGTCGCCGAGATGCCGATCCTCTTCGCGCTCAAGGCCGAAGGCCTCGACGTCGTCGACGGGCAGCAGGTCTTCCTCGAGGCTCGGCGCAGCAAGACTGTCGACGAGATCGCGCTGCTCACCCAGGCCTGCTCGATGGTCGACGCGGCCTACGAGGAGCTCTACGAGTTCCTCCGGCCCGGCGTGAAGGAGAACGAGTGCGTCGGCGTCGTGAGCAAGACGCTCTACGACCTCGGCAGCGAATACGTCGAGGGCGTCAACGCCATCTCCGGCGAACGCTGCTCGCCGCACCCCCACGTCTACAGCGACCGGGTGATCCGCCCCGGCGACCCGGCGTTCTTCGACATCCTGCACAGCCACCTCGGCTACCGCACCTGCTACTACCGGTGCTTCGCCGTGGGCAGCGCGTCGCCGGCGATGAGGGACGCCTACACCCGCTGCCGGGAGTACATGGACGTCGCCATCGCGGCCGTACGTCCGGGCGCGACCACCGCGGACATCGTCTCGCTCTGGCCGACCGCGCAGGAGTTCGGCTTCCCCTCGGAGGAGGCAGCCTTCGCGCTGCAGTACGGCCACGGGGTCGGCCTGTCCATCTGGGAGAAGCCCATCTTCAGCCGGTTGGTCTCTCTGGAGCACCCGGAGGTGCTCGAGGAGGGGATGGTCTTCGCGCTCGAGACCTACTGGCCGGGCGCCGACGGCTGGTCGGCCGCGCGGATCGAGGAGGAAGTCGTGGTGACCGCCGACGGCTGCGAGGTCATCACCAAGTTCCCGGCCGAGGACCTGCTCGTCGCGGGCCGCCGCTACTGGGCCGTGGACGGGCCGCTTCCGACCGTACGGGACAGCCAGTCGCACCTGAACACGACTGCCGGACGTCGCGAGGGCCATTCCAACTGAGTCACCACCGATCTCCCGGGAAAGGGGCACGCGGATGAGCAAGACCCTGCTGAAGGGCGGGACCGTCATCTCGATGGACCCGGAGGTCGGTGACCTCGACGTCGCCGACGTGCTGGTCGAGGACGGCAAGATCTCGGCGATCCAGCAGTCTCTGGATGCTGATGCCGAGGTGGTCGACTGCACCGGGAAGATCCTGATCCCGGGCTTCATCGACAGCCACCGGCACACCTGGGAGGCGGCGATCCGCGGCTGCGCGCCCAACGCGACGCTGGACGACTACTTCGTCGAGGTGCTGGACACGTTCGCGCCGCTCTACCAGGCCGACGACGTCTACGCGAGCAACCTCGCGGGGTCGCTGGAGTGCCTCAACGCCGGCATCACCACGCTGGTCGACTGGTCGCACATCAACAACACGCCGGACCACCCGGACGCCGGCATCCGGGCGCTGCAGGAGACCGGCATCCGTTCGCAGTACGCCTACGGCAGCGCCAACACCTCCCTGGAGAAGTACTGGTTCTTCAGCGCCGAGGCGATCCCGAACGACGACGTGACGCGGATCCGGGACACCTACTTCTCGTCCGACGACGGCCTGCTGACGATGGGGCTGGCGACCCGCGGTCCGGGCTTCACCCAGGACCAGGTCGTGCAGGGCGAGTGGGCGCTGGCCCGCGAGCTCGGCATCCCGCTGACCGTGCACGTGGCGATGGGCCGGATGGCCGGCCGCTTCGGGATGGTCGAGCAGCTGGACCGGCTCGGGCTGCTCGGGCCGGACATCACCTTCATTCACTGCTGCTACTTCAGCGAGCACGAGTGGCAGCGCGTGGCCGACACCGGCGGCACCATCTCGATCGCCGCGCAGGTCGAGCTGCAGATGGGCCACGGCTGGCCGCCGGTCAACAAGAGCATCCAGTTCGGGCTGCGGCCGAGCCTGTCGATCGACGTCGTGACGACGGTGCCGGGCGACATGTTCACCCAGATGCGGGCGGCCTTCGGCGCCGAGCGCGCCCGGGTCAACGCGGTGGCATGGGAGGCCAACGTGACCGTGCCCGAGACGATGCTGACCGCCCGGCAGGTGCTCGAGACGGCAACCCTCAATGGTGCCTACGTCGCCGGCCTCGAGGACCGCACCGGGTCGCTGACCCCGGGCAAGCGGGCCGACATCGTGGTGCTCGACGCCACTGCCATCAACATGACGCCGATCCACGACCCGGTCGCCGCCGTGGTGCTGATGGCCGACGTGTCCAACGTCGAGCACGTGCTGGTCGACGGCGAGTTCCGCAAGCGCGACTTCCGGCTCACCGGCGACCTCGCGAAGGCGCAGACCGAGGTGCAGAACTCCCGCGACCGGCTGCTCGACGCCAACGCCAAGGCCAAGGCCAACGCGTGAGCGGTCGCGGATGACGACGCACCACCTGGTGGTCCGGGGCGCCGACGCGGAGTGGCGTCCCGGGGCGGGACCCTTCGCGGCGGCGCCCGGCTACAGCACCTGGTCGGTCGTCGACGGCTCGACGCCGGCGGTCCACACTGGCTTCTCGCTCGGCCGGCTGCAGCCGGGCGGGTCGCTGATGGCGCACGTGCACTCCTACGAGGAGTCGCTCTGGGTCATGTCCGGCGAGGTCGTGATCCAGCAGCCCGGTGAGGCGACCCGGCTCGGGCCGGGCGACTACTGCCTCTTTCCGACCGGGGTCCCCCACGCGCTGCGCAACGAGGGCTCGGAGCCGGTGCAGTGGGCCCGGATGGCCGCTCCGGCACCGCGCGCGGCGTACGACAACGACACCTACCTCGTGCCACCGCTGAGGGAGACGGCCGCGCAGACCCTGGACGTGCGCGACCCGCGGACGCGGCGCTACGGCAACATCACGCCGGCCCACATGGACCCCGGTGGGCAGACGCAGGACAAGCTGGCGGTGACGGGCAGCATGCGCACCGCACTGCTGGTCTACAGCGGGATCACCGTGAAGATGATGGTCGACTCCGACCTCGGGGCGACGCAGTCGACGATGTTCATGGTGCAGTACGACCCCGAGGGCTACGCCGGGCCGCACGACCACCCGCTCGAGGAGACGTACCTGATCACCGAGGGGTCGGTGGAGGCGACGTTCGACGGGACGTCGTACGTCCTCGAGGTCGGTGACGTCGCGTGGGCGGGCGTGGGCTGCGTGCACGGCTTCCGCAACATCGGCCCCGGGATAGTGCGGTGGCTGGAGACCCAGTCGCCTGCGCCGCCGAGCCGGCACACCTACCGCTACGTCCGTGACTGGTCCTATCTGCAGGACCGGCTGGCAGAAGGGACCGACTCGTGAGGACCGTCGTCGTCGGTGGCAGCAGCGGGCTGGGGCTCGAGATCGCGCGCAACCGGGCCAAGCTCGGCGACTCGGTGGTGGTGACGTCGCGTTCCGCGGACCGGGCGGCGGAGGTGTCGGCGGAGCTCGGTGACGGGTCGAGCGGCGTGGTGCTGGAGCTGGCCGACCCGGAGACGATCGCGCCGGCCTTCGCCGACGTCGACCGGGTGCACAACCTGGTGCTCACCGCGATCGACCGCGACCAGAACACGCTGGAGACCTACGACCCGGTGGCGGCGATCCGGCTGGCGACGATCAAGCTGGTGGCCTACACCGAGGTGGTGCACGCGCTGCGCCCCAAGCTGCACGACGAGTCGGCGATCGTCATCTTCGGCGGGCGCGCGAAGGACCGGCCCTATCCGGGGTCGACGACCGTGTCGACCGTCAACGGCGGGGTTGTCGGGATGGTCAACTCGCTGGTCACCGAGCTCAAGCCGATCCGGGTCAACGCGCTGCACCCGGGGATCATCGGCGACAGCCCCTACTGGGCGTCGAAGCCGGCGGCGACGGATGCTGCTCTGGCGCGGACGCCGACCGGGCGGCTGGCGTCGATGGCCGACATCGTCGGTGCGGTCGACTTCCTGCTCGGCAACCGCGGCGTCAACGGCGTGCAGCTCGACGTCGACAACGGCTGGCTGCTGCTGTGAGCCGCCGCCGCTGCTGACACCCGCCGGCTGGCGGGGCTGCGGTGCAGAACATCCGCCGTAACCCCACCAACGCGCTACGGGTGAGCGACTGCCGACCGCAGCTGAGGAACGGCGGGACGCTGCACCCGACGGGCGAGAGGGGCAGACTTTGAGTGTGGACCCGGTTGCCTCGCGACGCGCACCCATCCTGGCCGACCCACTCACCTCGGTCGACGCCTACCTTGAACTGTTCGCGGCAGCAACCGACGGTCCGGAGTACGAGGTCGTCGACGGTCAACCTGTCGTGAGCCCATCGCCGGACGGTGCCCATCAGGTCTGCGTGCGGATGCTGCTGCTGAGCCTGCACGCGGCATGCCCGTCGGGGCACGAGGTGATGGTGGCGCCCTGGGACTGGGTGCTGTGGGAGCTACCTCGCCTGGCGATCCGCCAGCCGGACCTCATGGTCGTGCGTTCAAGCCTCGCGACGGCGCCGCGGTTGACCGAACCTCCGCTGCTGGCTGTCGAGATCCTCTCCGCGGGATCCTTCGAGCGCGACGCGGTGACCAAGCGAGCCGAGTACGCGAAGGCAGGTCTGGACGACTACTGGGTCGTCGATCCCCGGTCGGCCGA
>DATHAP010000103.1 GCA_035489715.1 Actinomycetes bacterium | reverse complement strand
AAGGAACCCGGCGCCCGGTCCGGGAACACCTCGGGGATGGTGGCGTCGTAGGCGTCGGGCATCTGCCGGTCGGCGAACGCGGTGTAGAAGCCCGCGTACTCCGGATCCCCCGCCAGCCAGCCCTGCGCCCAGGCGTGCTCGCGCGCGGTGTGGTTGAGGACCAGGTCGACGCAGAGGCTCATGTCCCGCTCGTGCAGCGCCCGCGCCACGCGCTCCAGGTCGGCCATGGTGCCCAGCCGCGGGTCGACCGCGCGGTAGTCCTGCACGGCGTACCCGCCGTCGTTCTCCCCCTCGCGCGGCCGCAGCAGCGGCATGAGGTGCAGGTAGGTGGTGCCGAGCTCGGCCAGGTAGTCGAGGTGGTCGGGCAGGCGGGCGAGGGTGCCGCAGAAGCGGTCGACGTAGCAGACGTAGCCCTGCATCCGCGCCCGCTGGAACCAGACCGGGTCGATCTCGCGGCGTCGGTCGAGCCGGCGGAGCTCCTCGGGACGCTCGGCGGCCGCGGCGAGCGCCACCCGCACCGCCCGCTCGAAGAGCTCGTCGGCCCGGTTCCCGTACAGGGCGGCGAGCGGCTCGTGGACGTCGAACAGGGAGTTCTCGACCCGGGCCAGAAAGGCGTCCGCCTCGCCGGCCCCGAGGGAGTCCGCCGCGTCGGGTGCCAGCCGGGGCCGCAGCTTCCGCCAGGCCTCTTCCGCCGCGACCCGCCGCGCGGCCTGCGACGCGGTCACCGTGGTCGTCGCTGCGGGGCGGCCGTCGTCACCGCGCCAGTATCGCGGCGGTGTTCGCCCACGGCGTGGCGGAGGGAGTGGGCAGCTGCCGGAGGGAGGCGTTCACTGGTGGTGTAAGCCGGTAATCAGGAGGCGCGATGAGTCTCGCAGCGGAACCACCAGTCGAGGACGCGCTCGACGCCTACTCGCGGATCGTCACCACCGTCGCGGCCGAGATCACCCCGCACGTCGCGGCGCTGCAGGTCACCGGCCCGGGCGGCCGCTCGGGCGCGGGATCGGCGGTCGTCTTCACCGGCGACGGCCTGCTGCTGACCAACGCGCACGTCGTGGCCGCGGCGACCTGGGGACGGGCCGTGTTCAGCGACGGCAGCGAGGCCGACGTCGACGTCGTGGGCGCCGATCCGCTGTCCGACCTCGCCGTCGTGCGGGCGCGGACCGCCACTCCCCCACCCGCCGTGCTCGGCGACGCCTCGACGCTGCGGGTCGGCCAGCTGGTCGTCGCGGTCGGCAACCCGCTCGGCCTGGCCGGCTCCGTGACGGCGGGCGTGATCAGCGGCCTGGGCCGGTCGCTGCCCACCCGCGACGGGCGGACGGCGCGGGTGGTCGAGGACGTCATCCAGACCGACGCCGCGCTCAACCCGGGCAACTCCGGCGGCGCGCTGGCCGACTCGTCGGCGCGGGTGGTCGGCATCAACACCGCCGTCGCCGGGTGGGGTCTCGGCCTCGCCGTCCCGATGAACGACACCAGCTCGCGGATCATCGGGTCGCTGGTCGCCGACGGCCGGGTGCGCCGCGCCTACCTGGGGCTGGTCAGCACCCCGGCGCCCCTGCCGGCGCACCTGGCCGAGCGCACCGGCCGCCGTCGCGGGCTGCGGATCATCGACGTCGTCCCCGGGGCACCGGCCGACCGCGCCGGGCTCAAGGCCGGCGACCTGGTGCTGGAGGCGGGCCGGCGACCGGTGGCCGACGCGCAGAGCCTGCAGCGGCTGCTGTTCGCCGAGGCGATCGGCCGCCCGCTGCCGATGACCGTCTTCCGGATGGGGGCGATGGTCGACGTCATCACCTCTCCCGCCGAGCTCACCGGCGGCTGAGCTTCGGCAACACGGGTTGCGAGATCCGGCCAACTGCGTGCGCGCAGGACAGCCTGAAGGCGGCCTAAGGGACACCCATGTGGCCCGGTACTGAGTCGGGTTTGCGTGTCCTACCTGTCCGCGACCGCGGCCTCGGGCCGCACGAAGAGGCTGGACGACGTCGCGGCGATGAGTTCCGCCTAGGCCGCGGGTCCAAGCTGCCGACCACCAGCACACCGCCCGCCTGAAGGGATCGCCGTGATGACCGAGACTGAGCACACCGACCAGGCGAGCGGGCCCATCGCTCCGAAGCCTCACCCGAAGCTGCGCGAACTCGACGTCCTGGAGGGGACGTGGCGGCTCGAGGGTCATGACCTCGATGGCAGCTCGGCCTTCACGGGCACGGTGACCCGCCGCTGGCTTCCAGGCGGCCACTTCCTCGTGCAGGAGATGAGTATCGACGGCGAAGAGCATCACGGCGCCGAGTACATCGGGTACGACCACGCCCAGCAGACGCTGCGCTCGATGTTCTTCAGCATCGAGGGACCAGGTCCGTTCTGCTCGTTCGCGCTCGAGTACTTCTGGCAGATCGAGGGGGACGACCTCACGATCTGGCACCGGTTCAAGGACTCCCCGGCGCGCTTCACGGGCAAGATCGACCGCGACGCCGGCACGATCGAGGGTCGCTGGGAGTGGCCCGGCGGTGGCTACCAGGCCACTGCGACCCGCCTCGACGAGCGCGGGTGACCGCGGTTGCCAAGTCCGACGTGTCCTTAGTGGGCCGTTTGAGGACACCCGGCACCACGTCTGCAGACGTTCCCGCGGGAACGTCATCAAGCCAGATGCCTTGACCGCGTTCCCGCGGGAGCGCGGTCAGCGTGTGTCGTAGTGGGCCGCGGCTTATGTGGCACCCGCTCTTCATGATCAAAACGCGCTGGTGGTCCCTGATGGGCCGTCGAGACCGCCATCAGCGTGTGTTGATCTTGTGTTGGCGTTCGTCTCTGAGTTGGCGCTCAGAGACACAAGGCGTCCTTTTGGGCCGCCACTGCATGTCGTTGTCTACGCCAGGTCCATCGGGGTACTGGGCGTCGATGGATGCAGTGTCGCTCGGCAAGGCTGGTCTCCAGGGTTGGCGCGCGAAGGTCGGAGATGCCGTCGCAGCACCGATCGCACAGCACTCACCGTTGACCGACGACCAGGTGCGAGCCGCCGTGGGTGGACTGTTCTTCGTGCTTTCGCTGGTCTA
>DATHAP010000102.1 GCA_035489715.1 Actinomycetes bacterium | reverse complement strand
ACTTCAAGAGGGACCGCGACTTCTGGGTCGACGCGGCCAACGCGGAGGCGGCCGAGCTGTTCACCGGCAAGTGGGTCAAGGGCCGCACCGTCGACAGCCAGGAGACGGTGGGCCTCCGGGAGAAGGGGACCGAGGACCCCGGCACGCTGTACTTCGCCCAGTCGGACAAGCCCTACCCGCTGCTGGTCGTCCCGGACGCGAAGCCGAAGGCCAGGCCGCGTTCTCCGAGTGGGACGAGGCGGTCGAGGTGACGGCACCTCCCGAGGACCAGGTCGTCGACATCGACGAGCTTCGCCAGTAGCCGGCCCCGGTGGGGTGCCCGCCACAGCTGCCGCGGGACCGACCGGCCGTCACT
This sequence comes from Actinomycetes bacterium, assembly GCA_035489715.1. Lineage (NCBI taxonomy): Bacteria > Bacillati > Actinomycetota > Actinomycetes > Actinomycetes bacterium. The sequence goes on along the minus strand of DATHAP010000102.1, from coordinate 2,754 downwards.
AGCCTGGTCCCGTGCCGGACCCACCCCGCGAGCTGCGCGTCGTCCTGACCGTGCCGGACCACGACTCCGCGGTCCGGTTCTACCGCGACGTCCTCGGCCTGCGCGAGGAGGCGAGCTTCACCGACGACAACGGCGGGCGGGCCACGCTGCTGCACGCCGGCCGGGCCACGTTAGAGGTGGGCGACGAGGCGCACGCCGTCGCGATCGACGAGCTCGAGGTCGGGAGGCGGGTCGCCGGCCGGGTGCGGCTCGCCTTCGAGGTGACCGACGCCAATGAGGCGACGCAGCGGTTGCAGGCCGCGGGCGCCGGTCTGGTCGCCGGCCCGACCCGGACGCCGTGGGGCTCGGTCAACGCCCGGCTCGACGGCCCGGACGGCGCCGACGGCCAGCAGATGACCGTCTACACGAACGACCACTACGTGACCGAGCGGCCGCGGCTGGACTCGACGGTGCACCTCGCCGAGCCGGACCCTGCCTGGCCGGTGACCGGTGTTCGCCTGGTCCGGCAGGTGCGGGAGGCCCTGGGGCCGGTCGCCGTCGTCGTCGCGCACGCCGGCTCCACGTCGGTGCCCGGCCTGGCCGCCAAGCCGGTCATCGACCTCGTCCTCGGCGTGCCCGACCCGACCGACGAGGCGACGTACGTCCCGGCGCTGGAGGATCTCGGCTTCGCCCTGCGGATCCGCGAGCCGGAGTGGCGGGAGCACCGGCTGCTGCGGCACACCCGGCCCGACGCCAACCTGCACGTGTTCGCCTCCGGCGACGACGAGATCAGCCGGATGCTCGCCTTCCGCGACCACCTGAGCCGCGACGCGCGGGACCGGGCGACGTACGAGCAGACCAAGCGCGAGCTCGCTGCGCGGACCTGGGGCCACATCCAGGACTACGCGGACGCGAAGTCCGACGTCGTCGCCGACGTCGTGTCCCGTGCCGTCGCGACGGCTCCGGACGTCCGGGGCTGGACCGTGCACGTCGACAGTGCACGGACCAGCGCGACCGTGGCGGCCGACCTGGCGGTGGCGCTCGGCCTCCCGCTGCTCGACGCGGACCGGGTCTCGTCGGTTACGGGGTTGCCGGCGCCCGCTGCCGACTCAGCCGTCGAGGCGCTCGCCGGTGACAGCCGCGGCGCCGTGGTGCGCACGTCCCGGCCGGCCGGACCGCTCGGCGACCGCGTCGTCGAGACCGCGCTGCTCCCCGGTCCGGACGACCTCGACCGCCTGGTGCGGACCGTGCGTCAGGTGGCGGTGGCCGGCTCCTGAGCGGTCCCGCGGGTGTGGTGCTGGGCGATCAGCCAGACCGGTGGCAGCACGAGCAGCACGACACCCCAGCCCAGGGGCAGCCCGGCGGCGACCAGCGGCACCACCGCGAGGCAGCCCAGGGCGCTGACCACCATCCGGGTCGCCGCGCGCGCCGGTGCCGCCCCGAGCGGGGCGTGCAGCGCCCAGACCGCGACCAGGAAGACCGTGACCGGCACGGCGGTGGCCGCCGCCACCGTGGTGTCGCCGGCCTCGACGTGGTGGGTGACCGCCTCGGCGGTGACCTCGAGGCCGGCGCCGAGCGCCGCCAGGGAGGCGAACACCACGTAGTGCCCGTAGCCCCACCAGAAGCCGAGCTCACGGTGCCGGGCCAGGCCGCCGCCCGCGTCCTTGAGGAAGTAGACCCACCACAGGGCGAAGAGCAGCGCCAGGCTGCCGGCGCCGACCAGCACCAGCTCCGGGCTCGCGCCGTCCTCGTCCAGGATCGCGTTGACCGCCGCCGTCGAGGCGAGCACGCACTCGCCGAGCACGATGATCGTGAAGAGCCCGTAGCGCTCGGCGATGTGGTGCGGGTGCCACGCGGTCATCGCCGGGTGCTCGGCCCAGACCGGCACGGCGAGCTCGGCGGCGACCAGCACGAAGAACACGACGAGCGCCGGGCCCTCGGACAGGGCGAGGCGCAGCAGCCAGGCGACCTGCACCGCGGTGATCCCGACGACGAAGCGCAGCGCGGTAGCCCGGTGCTCCGGGTCGGCGCGGGCGGCCCGACCCCACTGCGCCACCATCGCCAGACGCATGATCACGTAACCGGCCGTTGCGACCCGGAAGTCGCGGTCCTCGAAGACCGGGTGCACGCCCGCGGCCAGCACGAGCACGCCGCTCATCTGCAGGAGCGTCAGCAGCCGGTACGGCGCGTCGTCGCAGTCGTAGGCCGACGCGAACCAGGTGAAGTTCATCCACGCCCACCAGATGGCGAAGAAGGCCATGAGGTACGTCGACAGGGTCTCGAGCGCGTGGCCGTCGGCGATGCCGTGCGCCAGCTCGGCCGCCACGGCGGCCACCGCCACCACGAACGTGAGGTCGAAGAGCAGCTCGAGCGGCGTCGACGCCCGGGGCGTCTCGTCGACCGAGCGCGACACCATGGGCCGCACCCACGGCCGGCGCAGCTCGGGCTCCCGGCCGACCTGCTGCGCACCCGTGGTCACGGGCCGGACGCTAGCCGGGCCGGGCGGTCCATGACAGCCCCCGACAACCCCGCTTCGAGGGACAAGGTGGCAGGGTTGATGTCGGCGCATCAGGCCTATAGCCTTGACCGGTGCTCGTGCTGACCGTGGACCAGCGCCGCAGCCGTGGGTCCGCCGACCAGGTCGAGCGCCTGCTCGGCTGGCTCGAGCAGCGCAGGCTGCCCACGGTCCGCCGGTTCGAGCGGACCGCCGGCGACGAGGTGCAGGGCGTCCTCGACAGCCCGCCCGCCGCGGTGGGACTGGTGCTCGACCTGGTC
>DATHAP010000101.1 GCA_035489715.1 Actinomycetes bacterium | reverse complement strand
CGGATGACCTCGGGGTCCCAGATCGGGGCGTCGTCGAGATGGTCGACGAGTGGCTTGCCGGTGACGGTCAGAGCCGTGGGGTCGAGCAGGTCGCGCACCTCGCGGAGGACGGCGAGCAGGCCACCGGCGCGGTGGAAGTCGTCCATGAGGAAGCGGCCGGCGGGCAGCAGGTCCACCAGCACCGGCACCCGGGACCCGATCCGGTCGAAGTCGTCGACGGTCAGGTCGATCCCCAGCCGCCCGGCGATGGCCAGCAGGTGCACGACCGCGTTGGTGGACCCGCCGATCGCGGCCAGCGCGACGATCGCGTTGTGGAAGGAGGCCTTGGTCAGGACGGTGCTGGGTCGGCGGTCGGCGGCGACCATGTCCACGGCCAGCCGTCCGGTGCCGTGCGCGGCCTCCAGCAGCCGGCTGTCGGGCGCGGGGGTGCCGGCCACGCCGGGGACGACCGTGCCGAGGGCCTCCGCGACCAGCGCCATCGTCGAGGCGGTGCCCATGGTGTTGCAGTGCCCGCGGCTGCGGATCATGGCCGACTCCGACCGGATGAACTCGTCCTGGGACAGCGTGCCGGCCCGGACCTCCTCCGACAGCCGCCACACATCGGTGCCGCAGCCGAGCGGGATCCCGCGGAAGGTGCCGGTGAGCATGGGGCCGCCGGGCACGACCACGGCGGGGAGGTCGACCGAGGCGGCGGCCATCAGCAACGACGGGATCGTCTTGTCGCAGCCGCCGAGCAGCACGACGCCGTCGATGGGGTTGGCCCGCAGCATCTCCTCGGTGGCCATCGCGGCCATGTTGCGCCACAGCATCGCGGTGGGCCGGACCTGCGTCTCGCCCAGCGACACGACCGGCAGCTCCAGCGGGACGCCGCCGGCCTCGTGCACGCCGTCGCGGACCGACGCGGCCACCTCGCCCAGGTGGGCGTTGCAGGGGGTCAGGTCCGAGGCCGTGTTCGCGATGGCGATCTGCGGTCGCCCGGCGAAGGCGTCGGCCGGCGCACCGCGGCGCATCCAGGCCCGGTGGATGTACGCGTTGCGGTCCTCGCCCGCGTACCAGTGCGCGCTGCGGAGCTCCACGGCGACCTGCCTTTCCAATCATCGACGCGATGGTCTAATTCTTGGAATGACCTGAGATTACGTGCTCGCGCCGCGATTCCTGGAGTCGACCGTGTACCTCATGCGCATCGGCCCGCCCGGCGCCGAGAAGCCCGCCGCCCGCGTCGACGACGACCGCTACGTCGACCTCTCCGACGTCGTCGGGGACTTCGACGAGGCGTTCTTCGGCGGTGGCGGTCTGGATCGGATCCGTCCGGTGGTGGCCGAGCGGGTGGCCGCCGGCCGGGTGTCCCGCTTCGCCGGCGAGCGGGTCGGCGCGCCCATCGCCCGGCCGCACCAGATCCTGTGCATCGGGCTGAACTATCGCGACCACGCCGCGGAGACCGGGCAGGCCGTGCCGGCCGAGCCGATCCTGTTCAGCAAGTCGCCCAACACCCTCATCGGCCCGTACGACGACGTGCGGATCCCGCGCGGGTCGACCAAGCCGGACTGGGAGGTCGAGCTGGGGATCGTCATCGGCCGGCGCACCAGCTACCTCGACTCGGTGCGGGACGCCCGCGGCGCCGTCGCTGGCTACCTGGTCGTCAACGACGTCAGCGAGCGCGCCTTCCAGCTGGAGCGCGGCGGCCAGTGGTCCAAGGGCAAGTCCGCCGAGACGTTCAACCCGGCCGGGCCCTGGCTGGTCACCCCGGAGGAGATCGAGGACGTCCACGCGCTGGGCCTGTGGCTGGACGTCAGCGGCGTCCGCCGGCAGACCGGCACGACCCGGTCGATGGTCTTCGACCCGCTCTTCCTGGTGCACTACCTCAGCCAGTTCATGGTTCTCGAGCCGGGCGACCTCATCAACACCGGCACGCCGCCGGGTGTGGGCATGGCCCTCACCCCGCCGGTGTGGCTGCGGCCCGGTGACGTCATCGAGCTCGGCATCGAGGGACTCGGCACACAGCGGCAGACCGTGCTCGGCCCGAGGTGACCACGCGGACCATGCGGGCGTCGGTGCTCACCGCGCCGGGGGAGTGCTCCGTGCAAGAGGTGCCGGCGCCGGTGGCGGGGCCGGGCGAGGCCGTCGTGGACGTGGATCGGGTCGGGGTGTGCGGCACCGACGTCGAGTTCTTCACCGGCGAGATGGCCTACCTGCACGAGGGGCACGCGTGGTTCCCGATGCGCCTGGGTCACGAGTGGGCTGGCACCGTGTCCGCCGTCGGCGCGGGTGTCGATCCGCGCTGGGTCGGCCGCCGGGTCATGGGGGACACGATGCTGGGCGACGGCGTCTGCCGGCGCTGCCGGCGCGGGCACCAGCACGTCTGCGCCAACCGGCAGGAGGTCGGCATCCGCGGCGGCCGCCCCGGTGCGCTGGCCGAGCAACTGGCGGCGCCGGCGACATCGCTGCACGAGCTGCCGGGGTCCGTGGACGCCGTCCTCGGTGCGCTGGTCGAGCCCGGCGGCAACGGGCTGCGCGCCGCCCGGGCCGCCCACCTGCGTCCCGGCGACCGCGCGCTGGTGTTAGGGCCGGGGACGATCGGGCTGCTGGCGGCGATGTTCGCCCGTGCCGCCGGGGCCGAGGTCCACCTGCTGGGCCGCCCGGACGGGTCGCTGGAGTTCGCCCGCTCCCTCGGGTTCGAGCACTGCTGGACCGAGGACACCCTTCCCGAGCTGCCCTTCGACGCGGTCGTGGACGCCTCCAACGCGGCAGACCTGCCCGCTCGGGCCCTGGAGCTGGTCGAGCCGTCCGGACGCGTGGTCTACATCGGACTCGCCGGCAGCCCCAGCCGCGTCGACACCCGCGCACTCGCGCTCAAGGACGTCACCGCGGTCGGGATCCTGTCCGCCTCGCCCGGTCTGGACGCCACCATCCAGGCGTACGCCGGCCGCCAGGTCGACCCGCGCCCGATCGTCGCGGCGACCGTCGGGCTCGACCGGGTCGGCGCCGTCCTGGCCGGCCAGCGACCCGAGGGCGCCGGTCCCGGACCCAAGATCCACGTCGACCCGCGACTCAGCTGAGAGGCAGCGACATGACCGACTTCCAGGGGCTCGTGGCCCTCGTCACCGGCGGCGCCAGCGGCATCGGCGCGGCGACGGCCGGCCTTCTGCGGGAGCGCGGTGCCCAGGTGGCCGTCCTCGACCGCGACACCGACGGCGCCCCCGAGGGCGTCCTGGCCGTGCCCTGCGACGTGACCGACACCGCCGCGGTCGACCGGGCCGTCAGCACCGTCGTCGAGCAGCTCGGCGGCCTGGACATCGTGGTGAACAACGCCGGCATCGGCGCCGTCGGCGACATCAGCGCCAAC
>DATHAP010000100.1 GCA_035489715.1 Actinomycetes bacterium | reverse complement strand
CGCCGGCCAGGTCGCTGACCCGCAGCTTGCCGCCCAGGTGCGGGCTGCCCTCGAGCACCGTGACGCGCAGCCCGCGGCCGCCGTCGCGGCGCAGCACGTGGGCCGCGGCCAGGCCGGCGACACCCCCGCCGACCACGACGACGTGCCTGCCGGCGGCGCCCGCCGGGGCGGCGTCGGGGTCGCCGGGGTCGCTCTCCACCACGGCGGCCACCCTGGCAGACCGTGACCCGATCGCGACCATCGGACCGGGAACCCGCCACCCACCGGTGCCGTCCGACCGCCATGACGACTCGACCAGGGCCCGGCCGTCCGACCCGCCTCGCTGCCGCTGCGGCGGCCGTCGCCCTCGCCGCCGTGCTGGCCGCCTGCTCGGGCGGCGCCGACGGGGGCAGCGACACCTCCGCATCCGCGGGCGATGTGGCGCCCGCCCCCGGCGCGGCGAGGGACACCGACGGTGGCGGCAATGCCGCCGAGCGCGACGAGGGGTCGAGCGGGTCCGCTGGGTCAGCCGGCTGGGGCGGCTCGGGCGGCTCGGGCGGGTCCGACACCGGCTCGGGCCTCGGCCAGCTGGTCAGCAACCGGGTGGTCCCGCAGGGACGCGACATCGTCTACCGCGGCGGCGTGACCGTCGAGGTCCGCGCCGTCGCCACCGCGGCCGACCGGGTCGAGTCGATGGTGCTGGCCGTCGGCGGAGTGGTGGCCGACGAGTCGTCGACGCGGGCGCAAGGCCGGCGGGGCCTGGGCGACGCGCACCTCACGGTGCGGGTGCCGCCGCAGGACTTCGGCGGGACGCTGGACCGGGTCGGTGCCCTCGGCCGCGAGCTGGAGCGCACCCGCAGCGCCCGGGACGTCACGACCGAGCTGGCCGACGTGGACAGCCGGGTCCGCACCCAGGAGCGCAGCGTGGCCCGGGTCCGCACCCTGCTCGGGCGGGCGGACACCATCGGCGAGGTCGTGCAGATCGAGAGCGAGCTGGCCCGCCGCGAGGCCGACCTCGAGTCGCTGCAGGCCCAGCTGGCCGCGCTGCAGGACGTCACCGACCTGTCCACGATCGAGGTGCTGCTCGTCGCGCGCGACGAGACCCGCCCGGCGCCGGCGGAGGACGACGACCTCGGCTTCGTGGCCGGGCTGCGCGGCGGCTGGGACGCGTTCGGCGGGATCGTGCTGGTGGTGCTGACCGTGCTGGGTGCCCTGCTGCCGTTCCTCGTGGTGGCCGCACTGCTCGGCCTGCCGACGTACGCCCTGCTCCGGCGCAACCGGCGACCCGCGTCCTCGCCCGACACCACCGCCTGAAGATCGTTTGCGACGTCCCGGGGCACGACACGCCGGGCGCGCGGCGTGTCCCGCGCCCGCATGTCGCAAACGATCACCGAAAGGGGCGGTGTCCTCGGCGGGTCCGCGGCGCGGCGGTACGTCGCTCCGCGCCGGGCAGGTCAGCGGGCCGAGGCGGTGTGCACCAGGTCGACGACCCGGGTGAGCACCTCGGGGTCGGTGTCGGGGATGACGCCGTGGCCCAGGTTGAAGACGTGCCCGCGGGCGGCCCGGCCCGCGTCGAGGACGGCCCGGGTGCGGGCCTCGACCGCCTCCCAGGGGGCGAAGAGCGCCGCTGGGTCGAGGTTGCCCTGCAGCGAACGGCCCGGGCCGACCCGGCGGGCGGCCTCGTCCAGCGGCAGCCGGAAGTCGACGCCGACGACCTCCGCGCCGGCCTCCCCCATGAGGGCCAGCAGCTCGCCGGTGCCGACCCCGAAGTGGATCCGCGGCACGCCGGTCTCCCCGATCGCGGACAGGACGGCCGCCGAGTGCGGCATGACCGACGCGACGTAGTCACTCGCCGGCAGCGCTCCGACCCACGAGTCGAAGAGCTGCACCGCGGCCGCGCCGGCGCCCACCTGCGCCTGCAGGAAGGCCGCCGTGATGCGGGCCAGCCGGCCCATCAGGTCCGACCACAGCTCCGGGTCGCCGTACATCAGGGCCTTGGTGTGCTCGTGGTTGCGCGACGGCCCGCCCTCGACGAGGTAGGACGCCAGCGTGAACGGAGCGCCGGCGAAGCCGATCAGCGGCGTGGCCCCGAGCTCGGCCACCAGCAGCCCGATCGCCTCGGCGACGAAGGAGACGTCCTCGGGCTCGAGGTCGCGCAGCTGGTCGAGGTCGGCCCGCGACCGGATCGGCCGGGCGACGACCGGGCCGACGCCGGGCTTGATGTCCAGGTCCACCCCGATGGCCTTGAGGGGCACCACGATGTCGCTGAACAGGATCGCGGCGTCGACGCCGTGACGGCGGACCGGCTGCAGGGTGATCTCGGCGACCAGGTCCGGCCGGCGGCAGCTCTCGAGCATCGGCACGCCCTCGCGGACCCGGCGGTACTCCGGCAGCGACCGGCCGGCCTGGCGCATGAACCAGACCGGGGTGTGCGGCACCGGCTCGCCGCGGCAGGCCCGCAGGAAGGCGCTGTCCTGCAGGGCAGCCGAGTCGAGGGCGGGGGCGGTGGTCATGCTGAACATGCTCGAATGCTGTCACGCTCACCCGGTCGCGATGAGCACCACTCCGGCCAGCGCCCCGACCACCCCCCAGGTCTGCGCCCGGCCCAGCCGCTCCCCGTGCAGGAACCGCGCGAGCAGCACGGTCATCACCGGGTAGAGCGAGCCGAGGACGGACACCACGCTGACGTCGTCGCGGCGGCTGGCAGCGCCGAACGCCAGGTTGGCCAGCAGGTCACCCACGCCGACGACCGCGACCAGGGCCAGGTCGGCCCGGCCGATCGCCAGCACCGAGCCGGAGGTCCCCCGGGTCAGGGCGACCAGCAGGGCGACCGTGAGGACGGAGACGGACGTGGCGCGCATGGTCACCAGCGTCATGATCGTGCTGCTCCGGCTGCCCTCGGCGATGAACAGCAGCGCCAGCCCGAAGCCGAGCGCGGCCACCGCCGCCAGCACCAGCGGCCGCGCCCCGGCCCGGCCCTGCAGCTCCGGCCCGCTCGCCAGCACCACGCCGACGATCGCGACGGCGATCCCGACCAGCTGCAGCGCGGCCGGCCGCTCGCCGCGGGCCAGACCGACCACGACCGGCACGACGACGCCGAGCGCGGCGATCGGGGACACCACGCCCATCGTCCCGGCGGCCAGCGCCGCGTAGAAGCAGACCAGGCCGACCATGCCGGCCAGCCCCGAGGCGACCGCCCACGGCAGGTAGCCGGTCGGGTCGCCGAAGGACCCCAGGGCCAGCGCGACGACGAGGATGGTGAGCAGTCCGGCCGCCTGCGACAGGCCGACGACGACCGCCGCCAGCCGGCGCCGGGACACCGTGCCGCCCAGGAAGTCGGCGCTGCCCCACAGCACGCTGGACAGCAGGGCGAGGAGGACGGCCACCGGCGGAGGCTACGGGACCTGCGCGACGCGCCGTCGCGACGGTCCCTGACGGGGGCACCTGTCGGACGTACCCTTCCGGCGTGGGCGCCCGCGAGGAGGTCGAGCCGGCCCCGGAGACCTTCGTCCGGGCCCTCAGCGCGCTGCGCGCGGTCACCCCGCGGCCCGAGGTGGTGCTCGAGGAGACGCCGGCGCCGCAGCGCCTGGCCCCGCACGCGGTCGCCCTCTCGGCCGACGTCCTCGCCCCCGGCGACCCCGACACCGAGCTGGGCACCGGGCGTCTCGTGCTGCTGCACGACCCGGCCGGCCACGAGGCGTGGGACGGCACCTTCCGGGTCGTCACCTACGTGCGGGCCGAGCTCGACCACGACATGGCCGCCGACCCGATGCTGCCGAGCGTCGGCTGGGCCTGGCTGACCGAGGCCCTGGAGGGCCACGCCGCCGCCTTCACCGCGGCGAGCGGCACCGTCACCCGGGTGGCGTCGGAGAGCTTCGGGGCGATCGCGGGCGAGCCGGCCAGCGCCCAGGTCGAGATCCGAGCCTCGTGGACGCCGACCGACGAGGACTTCGGGGGGCACCTGCTCGCCTGGTGCGACCTGCTGTGCACCACCGCCGGGCTGCCCCCCGCCGCCCCCGGCGTGGTCACGTTGCCGGTGCGCCGGCGCAACGCCCGCCGCTAGGCCTCGCCCGGACCTGGTCGGCCGCTTCAGGTCACGCTGCCGACGGCCGATGCAGTCCTGGACAGGACCCTCCGCCGGCATCGAAGGATGGGGAGACCCGGGTGACCGCACTGGTCGAACGGCACGGGAGCACCGCTCACGGGCCGCATGCGCCGCGCGCCCCTCGCTTCACGGCGATGGTGGTCGTGGCGAGCCCGTTCGTCCGGGAGACCCTCGGGCGGACGCTGCTCACGCTCGGGGCCGGCGACGTCGTCGAGGCGTCCAGCCTGGCCGAGGCCCGGGTCCGGGCCTCCGGCACCGCCCAGCGCGACCTCTGCGTCGTCGAGGTCGGGCTCCCCGACGGGTCGGGCATCAACCTGGTCCGCGAGCTGCGCGCGCTCGGCTGGAGCCGCGCCGTCGTGCTCTCCGGCGCCGAGGACCCCTACACGGTGCGGGCCGCGCTCGCAGGCGGCGTGCGGGCCTTCCTGGTCAGTGCCGCCGCCGGGCACACCCCCGGCCCGGCCGGCTCCGGCAGCCCGCCGCACCGCTCCCGCCCCGGCCGCCCCACCGGCGCCGAGGGCCTCTCCGGCCGCGAGGTCGAGGTGCTCCAGCTGGTCTCCGACGGCCGCTCCAACAAGGAGATCGGCGAGGCCCTGGGGCTGTCCGCGCTCACCGTGAAGAGCCACCTGGCCCGCATCGCGCGCAAGCTCGGCACCGGCGACCGGGCCGAGATGGTCGTCGTCGCGATGCGCGCCGGCGTCGTCGTGTGACCGTCGGCTGACCGTCGTCTGACCGTCGTCTGACCCGGGCTATCTCTCCGATCCCGCCCGAACCGGCCTCAACCGGCCCCAACCGGGCGCGTCGGCCCCCGGGTGCCACGGCTGTGGCGCCGCCGGTCGTACGGTGTCAGGCGTGTCCCGCCCGCCCGCCGCCGCCGACGCGGCCGACGACGCGGCGACGATCGACGCCTTCGACGACACCGCAGCCGTCGACGCGGACCCGGCCGAGGCCGCCGACGAGCGTCCGACCGCCGTCCCGCTGACCGAGCCGCGCGACGGGGTGCCCGCCCCGCTCGTCGACCAGGCCGAGCTGGCCCGGGTGGTCGAGGTGCTGGCGGCCGGGCACGGACCGGTGGCGGTCGACGCCGAGCGCGCGTCCGGCTACCGCTACGGGCAGCGGGCCTATCTCGTGCAGCTGCGCCGGGCCGACCTCGGCACCGTCCTGGTGGATCCGCGGGCGCTGCCCGACCTGTCCCCGCTGGGCGCGGCCATCGCCGACGACGAGTGGGTCCTGCACGCCGCGTCGCAGGACCTTCCCTGCCTGCGCGAGCTAGGCATGGCGCCCGGCCGGGTCTTCGACACCGAGCTGGCGGGCCGGCTGCTCGGCTACCCCAAGGTGGGGCTCGGCCCGATCGTCGAGCAGGTGCTCGGGCTGAGCCTGGAGAAGGGCCACTCGGCGGCCGACTGGTCGACCCGGCCGCTGCCGGAGCCGTGGCTGCGCTACGCCGCCCTCGACGTCGAGGTGCTGGTCGAGCTGCGCGACGCGCTGGCCGCCGAGCTCGACGCGCAGGGAAAGCGGGACTGGGCCGAGCAGGAGTTCGCGGCCGTGGTCGCCGCACCGCCGCCCCCGCCCCGCGTGGACCCGTGGCGGCGCACGTCCGGGCTGCACCGGGTGCGCAAGCGCCGCCAGCTCGCGGTGGTACGGGCGCTGTGGGAGCGCCGCGACGAGGTGGCCCGCCGGCGCGACATCGCGCCCGGCCGGGTGCTGCCGGACGCCGCGATCGTGTCCGCCGCCCTCAGCGCGCCGCGCACCGAGGCCGACCTGACCGCCCTGCCGGTGTGGGGCGGTCGGTCGCTGCGGCGCCAGACCTCGACCTGGCTGCCGGCGATCCTCGCCGGGCTGGACCTGCCCGACGCCGAGCTGCCCGAGCTCAAGACCCCGCACGAGGGCCCGCCGCCGGCCCGCAGCTGGAGCGAGCGGGAGCCGGCCGCGGCCGCCCGGCTCGCCGCGGCGCGCACCGCGGTCGCCGCGCTGGCCGACGAGCACCGGCTCCCGGTCGAGAACCTGCTGGCTCCCGACACCGTCCGCCGTCTGTGCTGGGAGCCGCCCGGCGGGCCGGCGCCCGACGCCGCCGCGGTGGGCGAGCTCCTGCGCGAGCACGGGGCCCGGCCGTGGCAGGTCGGGCTGACCGCCGCCGTGCTCAGCGGCGCGCTGGACCGGGTTGCGCGACGTACCGCCGTCGACGACTGACGCCGACCTCGCCTCTGCTGCACCCGTGATCGTTTGCGACGTTCGCGGCCGCGACACGCCGTCCCCCTCGGCGAGTCGCGCGGACCTGCGTCGCAAACGATCACGGAAGGTGGGTCAGGCGGTGGGGTGGCCCACCTTCTCCGGCACGTGACCCGGCGCGGCCGGGGCGGCCGCCTTGGGGTTGCGCAGGAACAGCCAGGTGACGGTGCCGACGTAGCCGACGTAGGCGATGACCTGCTCGATCGAGGGACGCGGGTCCCAGCCGAACATCGCGCCCAGGAAGCGCCCGGTCTCGGTCTCGACTGTGAGCAGCTTGATCGAGGTGAGGTCGTAGACGTTGTTCCACGCGATGCCCATGTCGCCCGATGTCTGCAGGAACATCACGGTGCGCGCGAGCAGCCCGCCGGCGAACAGGATCAGGACGACGCCGGTCACCTGGAAGAACTGCTTCATCGGCAGCCGCTTGCCGCCGAGCACGACCGCCCACCCGAGCACGCAGGCGACGGCCAGGCCGATCACCGCCCCGAGCAGGACCTCGCCGCCGTCCTCCGTGGTGGCGGTGGCGATCATGAACAGCGCCGCCTCGAGCCCCTCGCGCAGCACCGCGAAGAACGCGGCCGCGACGATGGCCCACTTCACCCGCCCCGTGCGCTCCATCGCGTCGTCCAGGACCTCCTGCAGCTCGCCCTTGATCGCCCGGGCGTGCTTTCGCATCCAGAAGATCATCCAGGTCAGCACGGCCACCGCGAAGAGCGAGATCGCGGCGAACGCGCGCAGCCGGGCCTCCCCCTCGAGCGACTCGATCGACAGGTGGATCGCCACGCCGGCCGCGACCGAGAGCGCCGCGGCCGCGGCGACCCCGCCCCACATGGCCGGGATCAGGTCATGGCGCGAGGTCTTGCGCAGGTAGGCGTAGAGGATCGCCACGATCAGGGCGGCCTCGAAGCCCTCGCGGAGCATGACGAAGAAGGCGGTCAGCATCGGTCACCTCGGTGCGCTGGGTGGGTGGTCATCGTGGGGTGCTCACTCGTCGGTCGAGCCGGAGGACGAGCCGGAGCCGCTGCCCGACCCGCTGCCCGACCCGCTGCCGGTGCCCGACCCGTCGTCGCTGCAGGCAGCGACCGACAGCGTCAGCGCGGCCGCCATCAGCACGGCGGCGGCCCGGCGGGTCGTGCGGGTCGAGCGGGTCGGGCGGGTCGTGGCGCGGGACATCGCGGGTGCCTCTCTGTCGGTCAGGCGCGAGTGAGGGCCGGCCGGTCGGCCGGCCGGCCGTAGTCGTCGGAGTCGTCGGAGTCGTCGGAGTCGTCGGGGTCGTGCGAGTGGTTGGAGTCGTCGGGGTCGAGCAGGTCGTCGGTGGCGGTCGAGCCCGATGTCGTACGTCCCCGGGCCGGTCGGTCGGCGCCCTGCTGCCAGCCCACCAGGGCGAGTGCGGCCAACGCGACGATCCAGCCGGCGTGACGCAGCCAGTCCCCGACGGCGAGGTCCCCGCGGTAGTCGGGAAGCAAGACCCGGGCCCAGGAGTAGAGCGGGTCGTCGACCAGCTCGAAGCCGCTGACCCAGGTGATCTCCCGGGCCCAGCCGTCGACGAGCAGGGCGGCGGTCGCGGCCAGCCCGACCAGCCCGAGCAGGGCGGCCGCGGCCCGGACCAGCGGCCCGGCGACCCGGTCGGCCCACCACAGCAGGGCGACCAGCAGCAGCGGCAGCACCACGACCACCTGGCGGCCCGGCCACCAGAAGCCGTGCATGGTGAGGGCGGCCCAGGTGGCCATGCCCCAGCCGGTCAGCACCGGCAGGGCGAGCAGCGCCCAGCCGTCGGGCCGGCGCCGGGCGAGCGCGCCCAGGGCGACCACGGCCAGCAGCCAGACCGGCGCCCACGCGGCCAGCCCGTAGGCGCGGTCGACGAGCAGCGCGACCAGGCGCAGCGAGCGGCCGACGTAGTCGGGGTCGACACCCATGACCGACGCCTCGCCGGTCTGCACGAAGTGGTCGCCGCTGGCGTAGGCGGTGAGCCCACCCCACCAGAGCTGGTGCAGCGCGAGGTAGAGGACGCCGGCGGCCCCGAGTCCGCCGGCGAGCGAGAGCGCCGCACGCCGACCACTGCTGCGGCCGGCGAGGGCGAGCCGCCACAGCAGGAGCACCGCCAGCACGGCGGCCACCGCGGCGTACTTCACCGACAGCCACGGCAGGGCGACCACGGCCAGGCCGGCCAGCGCGACGCCCCGGCCGCCGAGCCGGCCGGTCGAGGCCGCCACCGCCACGAGCACGGCGCCGGCCGCGGGCAGCTCGGGGTAGACCTGCTGGCCGTAGACCGCGAGCGGCGGCGAGGCCGCGACGACCGCGGTGCCGGCGCCGGCCAGCCAGGGCCGGACCCCGAAGCGGCGGACCGCCACCCAGACGGTGAGCGCCGCGACGCCCCCGGTCAGGACCGCGAGAACGAGCTTGGCGGCCAGCCAGCCGCCCAGGCCCATCGGCGCGGCCAGCAGCACCGGCAGCAGCGGGTCGTGCGGGCTGACCTGGCGGCCGCCGTCGAGCTGCTCGGTCTGCACCGGCAGGTCGGCGTCGTGGAAGTCGCGCCAGCGCCGGTCGGCCAGCTCGTCGGAGATGTCGAGGCTGTGGTCCTCCCACAGCGAGAGGGCGGTCAGCAGGTACTGCGGCTCGTCGACCGCCGCCTGCCCGCCGAAGGTGGTCCGGACCCCCGCCCCCAGCCCGGCGGCGAGGACGGCGGCAAAGGCGGCGACCAGCATCGCGGCCGCGACCCTGCGCCTCGCATCTCCCGCACTGCTCGTGGACCCGGCCGGCGTCATGCCCCCACCGCCAGCGGGTCCGACCGGTCGGCGCCGAGGGCGGTGCTCGCCGCCTGCCGGCGCACCACCTCGCGCAGGTCGGTGCGCGGCACGAAGCCCACCACCGCGCGCAGTCGCGCGGTGTCGGCCCAGGTGTCGGCCGGCTCGACCGCTGCCGCCGGGGTCACCCGGATGCGCGCCGTGCGGCCGGTCGCCTCCGCGACCGCCTCGACGACCTCGGCGAGCGTGTGCGGCCGGCCGGTGCCGACGTTGAGCACGCCGGTCGGTGCGCAGCCGGGCTCGGCGAGCGTCGCGAGGACCCGCGCGACCTCACGGACGTCGGTCAGGTCGCGGGTGCGCTCCAGCGAGCCGAAGACCTCCAGCGGCCGGTCGGCGTACGCCGCCGCCAACCACCGGGCCACGGCCATGTCCGGGCGCTGGCCCTCGCCGACGACGGTGAACGGGCGCACCGCGGTGACCCGGCCACCGGCGGCCGCCCGGCGGGCGCAGAGCTCCTCGACGGCGACCTTGCTGCGGGCGTAGCCGCCGCGGGGGGCCGGCCGGTCGGACTCGCGGCTCGGCCGGCCGGTGCTGCCGCCGTAGACCGACGACGAGGAGGCGACGACGACCGGCACGTGCGCCGGGACGGCGGCCAGCACCCGGGCGGTTGCCAGCACGTTGTCGCGGTGGCGCCGGCGGTCGACGTCGGGAGCGTCGTCCCGCACCCCGGGGCACCCGGCCAGGTGGAGCACGGCGGACGCCGCGTCGAGTGCCGCGTCCACGAGCTCGTCGCGGTGCAGCAGGTCGCCGGTCAGCACGAGCGGGGCCGGGCCGCCGACGGAGGCCCCGGCCGGCGAGCCGGTGCCGCTGCCAGCCGGACGGCGGTCCACGGCGACGACGGTGCGGCCGCGCCGGGCGAGCTCGGCGAGGACGGTGCGGCCCACGAAGCCCGACGACCCGGTCACGACGACCGACACCGGCACCACCTCGCTGCTCGTTCTCCGTGGGACCCCGCGACAAGTAAGGTAAGCCTAACCACACAGCAGATGGCAAGCCCGCGCGGCTGCCGGATCGACGAAGGAAGGGCGGCGGGATGCGGCGGACCGCGGGTCGGACGGCTCGAGTCGCTCGGGTCGCCCGGGTCGCCCGGGTCGCCCGGGTCGCCCGGGTCGTTCGGGTCGCCCGGGTCGTCGTCGGCCTGGTCGCGGTCGCCGTCGCCGTCGGCTACCTGTGGCGCGGCCCGGTGGCCGGGGCGGAGGTCGGCCGGGTGGTGCGCGCCGTGGCCGCCGACCCGCTCGGTCTGGCCGCGGCCCTGGCTGCCTACGGCGCGGCGTTCGGGCTGCGCAGCTGGGCCTGGGTCCGGGTCCTCCCCGGCCTGCCGGCCGGCCAGGCCTGGGCAGCGCTGCACGTCTCGCTGGCCGGCAACCACCTGCTGCCGCTGCGGCTCGGCGAGGCGCTGCGCCCGGCCAGCGTGGCCCGCCGCACCGACCTCGGGTGGGGTCCGGCGACCGCCTCCACGCTCACCCTGCGGGCCGCCGACCTGCTGGCGGTGCTCGCCCTTGCGCTCGCCGCCGCGCCCGCCCTGGTCCGCGGCGTCGCCGGCGACCTGGGCCTGGCCGTCGCGGGCACCGCCCTGCTCGGGCTGCTGGGCGCCGGACTGGTGTGGTCGCGCCGCCAGCGGCGTGCGGGCGTCGCCCTGCGCACGCCGGGCGCCACGGTCGCCGCCGCCTGCGTCGCGGCCTGGCTGCTCGAGGCCGCCGTGGTGTGGGAGGTGGCCCGGGTCGCCGGTGCATCGCTCTCGCCCGCCGAGGCGGTCGGCGTCACCGCCGTCACGATCGCCGCCCAGGCGGTGGCGGTGACGCCGGGCGGCTTCGGCACCTACGAGGCGGCTGCGACCGCCGCCATGGTCGGGGCCGGTGTGGAGCCCTCTCTCGCCTTCGCGGTGGCGCTGACGACGCACGCGGTCAAGACGGCCTACGCGCTCGTGGTCGGCGGTGTCGCCCTGACGGCGCCGGCGCCCCCGTTCTGGGGCCGGCTGCGGCTGCCCCGCGCCCGACCGCAGCGGCCGCCCGCGCTGCCGGTCGCCGACGACGCGCCGGTCGTCGTGATGATCCCGGTCCACGACGAGGAAGGTGCGGTCGGCGACGTCGTCTCCCGGGTCCCGCACCGCGTCCACGGCCGCCGGGTCGAGGTGCTCGTCGTCGACGACGGGTCGACCGACGGCTCGGCCGCCGAGGCGGCGTCGGCCGGTGCCACGGTCGTCGCGCAGCCGCGCAACCTCGGCCTGGGCGCGGCCGTCCGGCGCGGGCTCGCCGAGGCCAGCGCCCGCCGTCCGGCCGCCGTGGTCTACCTCGACGCCGACGGCGAGTACTTCCCCGAGGACATCGGCACCGTCGTCGGGCCGGTCCTGGACGGGCGGGCCGACTACGTCGTCGGATCGCGCTTCACCGGCGACATCCGCCGCATGCTGCCGCACCGCCGTCTCGGCAACCAGGTGCTCACCCGGTGGGTGCGCTGGACCGCCCGCCGCCGCGACCTGACCGACGGCCAGAGCGGCTTCCGGGCCTTCTCCGCCGCCGCCGCGGCCGACGGCGAGGTGGTGCACGACTACAACTACGCCCAGGTGCTCAGCCTGGACCTGCTGGGCAAGGGCTACGCCTACGCCGAGGTGCCGATCAGCTACGCGTTCCGCGAGCAGGGCACCAGCTTCGTCCGCCTCGGCCGATACCTGCACAGGGTGCTGCCCGCGGTCCACCGCGAGCTGGGAGACCCGACGCCGGCTCAGTCCTCGACGACGTGGCTGGCGAACCGGGCGCGAGCCGACGCCCACGACGACTCGTCCCGCGACCCGTCGGGCCGCAGCGCGCTCACCGCGTCGTAGGCCATCGCGATCGCATGGTGGGTGTTGTCGTGCGCGAAGAGCCCGAGCCGGCCGAAGGTCGTCACCCGCGGCAATGAGCCGACCCACCGGTCCAGGCCGGCGAGGTTGGCCTCGTAGCCCGGCTCGTAGACCGGATACACGAAAGGCAGCCGCTTCACGACCACGGCGCCGCGACGTACCGGCGGCAGACCGGTCACCCGCAGCGCCTCGTCCACCAGCGCCGCCAGGTCCTCGTCCGAGGCCTCCCACAGCGGTTCGCCCACCGAGCACGGCAGCTCGGCGCAGAGCACGGTGCGGTCGTCGGGGTCGTCCGCGGACTCGCGGTAGTTGGTGGGCTCCGAGATCCGCGTCACCGGCGTCTCGGGGCCCGGGAAGTAGTGCGCGTCGTACGGCGTCCAGCGACCGCCCCGGTGCACCACGTAGACGAGGACCATGGCGCGGAACCGCAGTCCGGCGGCGTCCTCGAGCACCTGCGCCGGAGGCCCTGGCGCCGCCAGCCGAGCGAGCAGCGGCATCGGCACGGTGCTGAACGCGTGCCCGGCCGGGTGCTCCTCGCCGGCCCTGGTGCGCACGACGACCCTTTCGTCGCCGTGAGCCACCTCGGTGACCTCGGACCCGAGGCGGATCTCGGTCCCGGCGGCCACAGCAGCGTCCGCCAGCGCCTCCACGACCTGGCCGAAGCCGCGCCGGGGGTAGTGGAAGACCCGCCCCTGGCCGGTCCGGGCGGAGCGGTCCAGGCGCAGCACCCGGGCCGCCACCTTCCACGGGGTGTCGGCGGTGACCCGCTTGGCCGCCTGGTCGGCAGAGATCCGGTCGCCGGGGAGACCCCACAGCTTCTCGGCGTACGGCGAGTAGAGCTGCTCGTAGAGGGTGGGGCCGAGCCCCTTGCGCAGCGCCGCCGCGAACGACGGCGGCTCGCGACGGCGCACCGGCGCGGTGAGCGCCTCGGCGCCGATCCGCCCGATCAGCCGCGACGGCATGGCCCGGACCAGCTCCACCGGCCGGAGCGGGAAGCCGACCCAGCGGCCCGCGAGCCGCAACCGGCCGTGGCGCGGACGCATCTGCAGATCCGGCCCGAGCAGCGCGCGCAGGTCGGCGAGCAGCGCCGGCGGGGTCGCCGGGTGCAGCCGGTGGCTGCCGTGGTCGACCCGCACGCCGTCGACCTCGAACGAGCCGGCCAGCCCGCCGACCCGGTCGGCGCGCTCGAGCACGGTCACCGGGTGCCCACGCCCGGCCGCCCGCCAGGCCGCGGCCAGGCCGGCCGGGCCGGAGCCGAGGACGACGACGGGCACACGATCAGCACCGGTGCGCACCCGCCGACGCTAACCGACGGCCAAGCCGGTGCTCCATTAGGTTAGGGTCCCCTAACTTGCCGCCTCACTCCCGGGAGAACCTGCTCGTGCTCCGTCCTCTGCTGCCGGCCGCCACTGTCGCGTTCGGCCTGGTCCTGCTATCCGGCTGCTCCGACGACGGCTCCGGTGTCTCCGCGTCGGCGTCCGGCTCCGCCTCGGGGTCCCTGGCCGGCTCGGGCTCCGGCTCGCTGGCCGAGGAGGACCTCAGCGCCGGCACCGACGACCCGCTGGTGAAGCAGGCGGTGCGCGACTACACCGACTACGTCACCGGGCAGGTTGACCTGCTCCTTGCCGAGACGACGACCTTCACCGACGCGGTCCAGGCCGGTGACCTCGAGGCGGCACAGGCGGCCTACGCGCCGTCGCGCGAGCCGTGGGAGCGGGTCGAGCCGATCGCCGGCCTGGTCAGCGACATCGACGGCGCGGTCGACGCGCGGGTCGACGACTTCGAGGGCCCCACCGAACCGGAGTTCACCGGCTGGCACCGGCTCGAGCACCTGCTCTTCGAGAAGCAGACGACTGATGGCGCCGCGACGTTCGCCGACCGCCTCGACGCCGACCTGGCGACCCTGCAGGAGGCCGTGGCGGACCTGGAGATCCCGCCGGCCGCGATCCCGGTGGGCGCCTCCGAGCTGATCGAGGAGGTCTCCCTCGGCAAGATCACCGGTGAGGAGGACCGCTACTCCAAGACCGACCTCTGGGACTTCGCCGCCAACGTCGAGGGGTCCGAGGCTGCGGTCGACGTGCTGACGCCGGCACTGGAGAAGGCCGACCCCGACCTGCTCGCCTCGGTGCAGAACGCGTTCGACGAGCTCGAGGCCTCTCTGGAGCCGCTGCGTCGGGGCGACGGCTGGGCGCCCTACTGCCAGGAGGACGACCCGTTCCCGTCGGAGGAGCTCTGCGACGGCGTCACCGTCGACGCCGACACCAAGGCGGTCCTCACCGCGCAGCTGGCAGAGCTCTCCGAGCGCACCGCCGACATGGCCGGTGCCCTGGACCTGCAGTGACCGACCTGCGCCGCCGGTCGTTCCTCCTCGGCCTGGGGGCCGCCGGGGTGGCCGGCGTGGCCGGGGGCGCCGCCACCACCGGCGTCGCGATGGCCGCTGCCGACGGCTCCGGCGACCACCAGCCCCGGTTCGTGCCGTTCGAGGGGGCGCACAAGCAGGGCATCACCGCCCAGCCGGTGCCCGCCCTCGGGCTGATGGCTGCCTTCGACGTCGTTTCGGGCGACCGCGACGGCCTGCGCGAGATGTTGCGCGAGCTGACCGACGAGGTGCGCGGGCTGATGGCCGGCCGCCCGCCGCAGCAGCGCAGCCCGGCCTACCCGCCGGTCGACTCCGGGATCCTCGGCGACCTGCCCGCGGCCGACGACCTGTCCGTCGTGGTCGGCGTCGGGGCGTCGCTCTTCGACGACCGGTTCGGTCTGCGCGACCGCCGGCCGCGGGAGCTGGTCGAGATGCCGTTCCTGGCCAACGACCGGCTCGATCCGGCCCGCTCGCACGGCGACGTCCTGGTCACCGTCGAGGCCAACCACCCCGACACGGTGCAGTTCGCGCTGCGGCAGGTCATGCGCCGCACCCGCGGGCACCTGGTGCTGCGCTGGATGGTCGACGGATACGCCCGTGGCTCGTCCGGGTCCGGTGGCTCCACGCAGCGCAACCTGATGGGCTTCAAGGACGGGACGGCCAACCTCGACACCGGCTCCCGCCGGGCGATGGACCGCCACGTGTGGGTCGCCCCCGCTGACGACGAGCCGGCCTGGACCGTCGGCGGCAGCTACATCGCGGTCCGGCTGATCCGGATGCTCGTCGAGTTCTGGGACCGGACCCGGCTCTCCGAGCAGGAGGCGATCGTCGGCCGCCACAAGCTCAGCGGCGCGCCGCTGGGCAACACCGACGAGCACGCCCAGCCGGACTTCGCGGGCGACCCGCACGGCCGGCTCACCCCGCTCGACTCGCACATCCGGCTGGCCAACCCGCGCACCAGGGCCAGCGCGGAGTCGCTGATCCTGCGCCGCGGCTTCTCCTACACCCGCGGCTTCGACGCGGCCGGCCAGCTCGACCAGGGGCTGGCCTTCGTGTCCTACCAGCGCAGCCTCGAGCGCGGCTTCCTCGCCGTGCAGGAGCGGCTCAAGGGCGAGCCGCTCGAGGAGTACACCGTGCCCGAGGGCGGCGGATTCTTCTTCGCACTGCCCGGCGTCCGCGGCGGCTCCGGTTACCTGGGTGAGGGCCTGCTCCGGTGACTGCGGTCGGTCAGCGCGAGACGCTGTCCGCGTAGTCGGCGAGGCCCCGGCGCAGCTCGTCGGTCGTAACGCCCAGCACCTGCTGGAAGACCCGGTCCTGCGCCTGCGGCACCAGGGCCTCACGCACGTTACGGCCCAGCAGCCGGTAGACCCGGCGCAGCGCCCCGTCGCCGTACTCGTCGGCGATGTAGGCGCATGCGAGGAAGCCGGCGATGTAGTGCCCGGCGACGTCGCGCTGGTAGAAGTCGTACGTCGGCAGGTCGACCGAGCCGGCGGCCACCTGGCGCTGCAGCGACCGCGGCAGGCGGATGCTGAACGGCTCCAGGTAGCGGTAGGCCGTGTACTCCGCCGCGCCCTCCGCCAGCCACCGCGGCGCCCCGGGCATGGTGCGCTGCTGGGTGGCGACGTGGGTCACCTCGTGGGCGAGCAGGTCGACGTTGTCCCGGTCCCCGGGGTCGAAGTAGCGCGGGTTGAGGATGACCCGGCTGCGCGCCACGAGCGGCTCGTCCTCGCCGCCGTCCTTGGACCAGCCGGGCACCGTGTCGTAGGCCGGGACGGCGATCGCCGCGACGTTCGCCGACGTCCGGTCGGGGGTCCGGAAGTAGGTCTCGACCAGGTGCTGGTCCTGCACGGCGACGACCACGACCCGCCGCCGCCAGCCGTCGGACCAGAAGTCGGCCACCCGCCGCACCGCCCGGTCGCCGACCCGGACCAGCCGGTCCAGCCGCGCCTTGTCCGCGGCGTCGGCGAGCACCAGCACCGAGCGGCCGCGCCCGACCACGATCGCGCGACGGTCCCACGGGTCGGCGTGCCCGGTCTCGGGCAGCTGCCGGTCGGCGTCGCTGTCGCTGGCGATCAGCCAGCGCTTGCCGGTCCGGAGGAAGGTCAGCACCTGCGGCCGGGCGACCGGGGCCCGGTCGAAGCCCTTGATCGCGTAGTGCAGCAGGACGGCCGGCAGGTGGTAGGGCCGGTCGTAGGTCTGCGCCAGGTCGGGCCGGTTGTAGTCGTCGCCCACGAGCTCGTAGTGCCACGACGCGAAGTCGACCTGCGTCAGGTTGTCGAAGAGCTGCTCCTGCAGGGCGACGAAGTCCGGGTCCCGACGGTCGACGTCGGCCAGGAAGGCCTCGCGGTCGCGGTCCAGCACTGCCCGGGCCCGCCGGTCGAGGACCGCGCGGACCGCACTGTCCCGACCGGTCGGCGCCTCGGCGCCGGATGCCCCGTCCGCACCGCTCCCTGCCGGGTCGCGGCCGGCGACCACGACCCCTGTGGTGACCAGCCCGGCGACCAGCAGCAGGACCACCAGCACCGCCAGCGTGGTCCGCCGGCGGCTGCGCGGCGGCGCTCCAGCCGTCCCCGCCTCCTGCGTCCCCGTCCCCGTACCCGTACCCGTCCCCGTCCCCGTCCCCGCCGACATGCGGCCGTCCTACCCAGATCCCGCTCCGGCTAGCCTCCGGACCGTGACCGGGGTCGAGAGGAGGCCCGACGCGGCAGGAGTAGGCGCGCTGGTGCAGGACCTGCGCGCCGGGCTCGCCGCGGCCGCGGCACCGGCCATGCAGGCGTACATGAAGTCGGACCTCCCCTACTACGGGGTCAGGGCCTCGTCCTGCCGGGCGGTCTGCACGAGCGTGATCGCCGCCCACCCCCTCCCCGACCGGGCGGCCTGGCTGGCCGCGGTCCGACGCCTCTGGGACGAGGTGACCCACCGCGAGGAGCTCTACGCCGCCCTCGCGCTGCTGCGGGACCGCCGATACGCGGGACACCGCGACCCCGGGGTGCTCCCGGTCTACCGGCACGTCCTGGTGACCGGCGCGTGGTGGGACGTGGTCGACGACACGGCCGCCCACCTCGTCGGCCCCCTGCTGCTCGCCCACCCCGCGGAGGTGGGACCAGTCCTGCGCGCGTGGGCCGTCGACGAGGACCGCTGGCTGCGCAGGACCGCCGTCATCGCCCAGCTGATGGCCAAGGAGCGCACGGAGCTCGACCTGCTCACCACGGCGATCGAGGCCAACCTGGACGACCGCGACTTCTTCCTGCGCAAGGCCATCGGCTGGGCGCTGCGGCAGTACGCCCGCACCGATCCGGACTGGGTGCGCGCCTTCGTGTCCGACCACGCCGAGCGGCTCAGCCCCCTGTCGCGCCGCGAGGCGCTCAAGCACCTCGGGCCGCTGGGCGGCCCGCCGGGTCCGGCATGACCGCCGCGGAGCAGTGGGCCGACGAGCTCGCCGCGTGGCGGATCGACCCGGAGATCCTGGCGGCCGCTCCCGAGTCGCCCTACGGCTTCCCGCCCGCGCTGTTCGCACCGAGGGACGACGTCGGGTCACCGCTGCTCGACCTGACCCGGGCCGCGCTGCCGCCCGGCGGCACCGTGCTGGACGTCGGTGCCGGCGCCGGGGCGGGCAGCCTCGGCCTCGGCGAGGCCGTCGGCCGGGTCCACGCCGTCGACTCGCAACCGTCGATGCTGCGCGCTCTCGAGGCGACGGCGGCCGAGCGCGGGGTCCCGGTGACGACGTACGACGGGGTCTGGCCCGACGTCGCCGCCACCGTCCCGGTGTGCGACGTCGTCGTGTGCGCGCACGTTGTCTACAACGTTCCCGACCTCGTGCCGTTCGTGACGGCGCTGACCCGGCACGCCCGTCGCCTGGTGGTCGTCGAGATGACGGGCGCCCACCCGCTGGTGCGGCTGGGCCCGATGTGGGAGGCGGTCCACGGGCAGTCGAGGCCCCGCGGCCCGACCGCCGAGCTGGCGATGGCGGTCCTGCGCGAGTCCGGCATCGCACCGACGGTGGCCGAGGTGGTGCGCGACCCGGCGGTGCGCGCCGGGGCGCTGCGCGAGGCGTGGGTGGACTTCACCCGGCGGCAGCTGTGCCTGCCGCCGGAGCGGCGGGCCGAGGTCGAGCGATTGATGGAAAGGCACCCGCCGACGCCGCGGCGGTCCGTCATCCTGTCCTGGCCGGGCGGCGCCGCGGGCTGACCCCGGCCGCGTGGTGCCGCCGTCAGGCGGCCGGGCGTCGGGTGCCGCCGACGCCCGGCCGCCTCACGTCCCGGGACGCTTCCCTACGGCCGGTGGGTGTCGGCGTGCCCGGCGCCGGCGGTGGACCGGCCGTCGCTGGCCTGCTCGCCGGTCTCCGCGCTGCCGGCTGCGTCCTCGTCCGCCTCGGCGGCGGTCGTGGTCGTCGTCGGGGTCGGGGTCGGGCGGGCACCGGCCTTGCTGCGCCCGTCGGAGGCCACCCCGGAGACGGCGGCTCCCTTGTCGGCGCCTTCCAGGTCGGTGGTCGTGGCGAGGTCGGACACCGCGCCACCCTTGGCCGACGTCTCCGTGCCAGCCGCGCCGGCGCCGGCCGTGGCGCCGCCCGGGCGGGTAGCCGTCTCCTCGGCCGCTGCGTCGGCCGGGCCGGGGACGGTGACCCCGACGTTCGCGAGCGCGTCCTTCGCGGTCTGCTGCACGGTGCCCGGCAGCGAGCCGGTCGCGGCGACGGCGTACCCGCCGCCGAAGAGGGACAGGACGCCGATCGCGGAGGCGGCGGCGAGCTTGACGGTGGTCCGGGACTGCATGCGGCTCCTCGGAGAG
>DATHAP010000099.1 GCA_035489715.1 Actinomycetes bacterium | reverse complement strand
GGCGGCCATCACCGACCCGACCGCCCGGCTGTCCGCGGTCCGGGCGACCTGCAGAACCTCGGGTTCGATCAGGGCGACCGCCTGCGCGGGGGCCGGGCCGCGGTGCCCGCCGGAGCTGGTGGTGTGGATGCCGTCGGCGATCGCCTGGGCGTGCCGGGCGGTGATCTCCCCGGCGGCCAGCGCCGCGACAGTGCCCGGCAGCAGCCCGCCGCGCAGCGCCCGGGCGGTGCGCACCGCCCCGGCCGCCTCCACCGGGGTCACCGTCACGGTCGACCGCAGCCACGCCCCCGCGGTGAGCGCCCCGTCAGTCGCGAACGACCCCCGCGCGTCGACCTCGCCGACCGCGGCCAGCACGACGGCGTCGATCCGGGCCTGCACCGCCCGCCCGGCAGCGACCAGCTCCCCCAGCTCCTCGTGGGACAGGTCCCGGACCGCGCCATCCGCCAACGCAGCAGCGAGGGTGACCGACTCCGCCTCGACCTGCTTCATCGCCACCCCGAGTGTCGGCGGCGCGTCGGTCGAGTGGTCCATGCCGGCAACGCTAGCCACCGGGTTGGACACAACCCCGGCTGCGACGACGTACGAGAAGCCGTTCGTGGACAACAGTTTCTGTCCACAGCGGGCTGTCCACAGCTACTCGACGGTGAAGACCTTGCTGTCGGTGTTCAGCGGCCGGCCGTCCTCGGCAGAGGACTCGAAGGCGCGCAGCTCGTAGGTCCCGGGGTCCAGCTCGACCGTGTCGCTGAAGTCGGCGAACTCGCCGTTGGCGCCCGCGTCGGTGAAGCCCTCGGCCACCACCTCGTCCGAGCCCTGGCGACGTACCTCCCAGTTGACGGTGGCCTCGAACGCGGTGCCGTAGCCGGTGATCTGGACCGGCGAGAACACCGTCGCGCCCTCGGTCGGGCCGAGAAGCCAGATCAGTCCCTGGACGTCCATCCGTGGCGAGCGCGCGATCGGCTCCGACCAGTCCTGGTGGCCGGACGGAGGGGTGTCGCCGCCGACCAGGAGCTCTACGCGCTTCACGGACGTGTCGTTGGCCGTGACCGTGTAGACCAGCTGCTGCACGGCGACGTCCTCGGCGGCGGCACCGACCTCGGGGAAGTCGGAGAGGTCGAGCGTCGCCGTGTCGCCGTCGACCGAGTAGCCGACGACTCCGGTGCTTGTCGGCCACGGGGAGTCGTAGTCCGGGTCCACCGCCGGCTGGGTGAACATCGTGGTCAGTGCTGCCCTGACGGGGTCCATGCCGGGATTGGGTCGCTCCTCGCGGTAGAGCCGCATCCCGTTGTCCTGGTCCATGACGTAGTACACGTAGACGTTGCCCTCGACCGCCGGTGCGGTCGGTGTGCCGGTCGTCGCCTCGGTCGGGCTCGGGGACTCCTCGGCGCCCGAGGTCGTCGCCGGTCCGGTCGCCGTGCCCTTCCCGCCCGGCGTGGCGACGGTCGGGTCGTCGTCGCCGCCGAGGAGTGCGATCCCACCACCGACCGCGAGGCCGAGGAGCACCGCGGCAGCGGTCGCCAGCACGGCCGGCCGCTGCCACCACGGCCGCTCGGCACCGGTCCGCTCCTGGATCGAGGACAGCGAGTCGTCGGGCTGGACCATGGCGGCCTCCGCGGTCAAGGCCGCGCGCAGCCGCGCGGCGGTCGGGTCGTCGTCGGGCATCGAGTCGGGCATCGGGTCGGCCAGGTCGCGCCGGACCTTGTCGCTCGTCCGGTCGTCGTCGCTCATGCGGAGTCCTCCAATGCGGTGCGCAGGGCGGCCAGGCCGCGGGACGCGTGGCTCTTCACCGATCCGCGGCTGATGCCAAGGGTGTCGGCGATCGCCGCCTCGGAGAGGTCGAGGTAGTAGCGCAGCACGAGCACCTCGCGCTGCCGGTCGGGCAGCGTCCGCAGGGCGGTCAGCACTTCGGCGTGCTCGAGCGCGAGCAGCGCACCGTGCTCGGCGCTCGCCGCCGACGGGTCGGGGCGCGGCGCGTGCTTCGCCGCGACCACGGCGTGCCGCTGGGCGGACCGTGCGCCGTTGACGACCGACCGCCGGAGGTAGGCCAGTGCCTTGTCCGGGTCGCGCAGCCGGCGCCACGCGCCGTGCATCGACACGAAGGCGTCCTGCGCGACCTCCTCGGCGAGCGTCGTGTCGCGCAGCAGCAGGGCGCCGAGCCGGACCAGCGACCGGTAGTGCGCGGCGTAGATCCGGGTGACCGCGTCGTCGGCGTCCCAGCCGCGCGCCGCGTCCATCGGGCTCCTCGCGCAGTCGGCGGTCGGTGCGGGGAGCACCGGGGTCGTCAGGTCCACACGCGTACGACGCGCAGGTCCGACGTCCGGTTTACCTGGCGCCGGTCACCCGACGCAGGTCGCCACGCCGCGCGGCCGCGCAACGGTCCGGCATCGGTAGGGTCGGGGGATGGCTGACGAGACGGCGGACTGCCTGTTCTGCCGCGTGGTGGCTGGCGACCTGCCGGCCGACGTGGTGCACCGCGGCGAGCGGGTGCTGGCCTTCCGGGACATCGACCCCCGGGCGCCGACCCACGTCCTGGTCGTGCCGCTGCAGCACCACCCGGACGTCGGCGCGATCGCGGCCGCGGACCCGGCCGCACTCGCCGAGCTGGTGGCCGCCGCCGAGCAGATCGCACACGCCGAGGGCCACGACGACTTCCGGCTGGTATTCAACACCGGCGCCCGAGCCGGTCAGTCGGTCTTCCACGTCCACGGCCACGTGCTGGCCGGCCGGGCGATGACCTGGCCACCCGGCTGAGCCGGCCACCCGACCGACCTGGGCGAACGTGCCTGCCGGCCGGCTCGCGCGCCGTACGGCCGATCTCGCCTAGCATTGACCCAGACATGACAGAGCAACCCGAGTCCCGCACCACGATCGTGGTGCCCGCCAGCCAGCCCATGGTGGCCGTCCTGGGCCCGCGCGACGAGCTGCTGCGAGTCGTCGAGACCGCCTTCCCGACCGTCGACATCTCGGTGCGCGGCAACGAGATCACCGTCGCCGGCGAGCCCGGCGAGGTCGCACTGGTCGAGCGCTTCTACGACGAGCTCACCACCGTCCTGCGCACAGGACAGGGGGTGACCGTCGAGTCGGTCGAGCGGATGGTCAGCATGCTCCGCTCCGAGACGGGCGAGCGACCAGCCGAGGTGCTGACGCTGAACATCCTGTCCCACCGCGGCCGCACGATCCGGCCCAAGACGCTGAACCAGAAGCGCTACGTCGACGCGATCGACGACCACACCATCGTCTTCGGCATCGGCCCGGCGGGCACCGGCAAGACCTACCTGGCCGTCGCCAAGGCCGTGCAGGCCCTGCAGGCCAAGCAGGTCAACCGGATCATCCTCACCCGGCCGGCCGTCGAGGCGGGCGAGCGACTCGGCTTCCTGCCCGGCACGCTCTACGACAAGATCGACCCGTACCTCAGGCCGCTGTACGACGCGCTGCACGACATGATCGACCCCGACTCGATCCCCCGGCTGATGACAGCGGGCACGATCGAGGTGGCGCCGCTGGCATACATGCGCGGCCGGTCGCTCAACGACGCGTTCATCATCCTCGACGAGGCGCAGAACACGTCGCCGGAGCAGATGAAGATGTTCCTCACCCGGCTGGGTTTCGGCTCGAAGATGGTCGTGACCGGTGACGTCACCCAGGTCGACCTGCCGGGCAGCACGCACAGCGGCCTCCGCCAGGTGCAGGAGATCCTCGACGGCACGCCCGACGTCCACTTCAGCCGGCTGTCCAGCTCGGACGTCGTGCGGCACCGGCTGGTCAGCGAGATCGTCGACGCCTACGGCCGCTGGGACGCCAGCCAGCCCGGCGACCCTCGCCGCGGCAGCGGTGGCGGCCAGCAGCGCCGCCGCCGATGAGCCGTTCGATGAGCCACAGATGACCGTCGACGTCCACGACGAGTCCGGCGCCGACGTCGACACCGACCGGCTGGCTGCACTGTCCCGCTTCGTGCTCGACCGGCTCCGGGTCCACCCGCTCGCCGAGCTCTCGGTCGTCGCCGTGGACGCGGCGACGATGGCCGCCCACCACGTGCAGTGGATGGACGAGGAGGGCCCGACCGACGTCATGGCGTTCCCGATGGACGAGCTGCGCCCTGGCGACGACGAGGAGGAGCCGGAGCCGGGTCTGCTCGGCGACGTCGTGCTCTGCCCCCAGGTCGCGGAGGAGCAGGCGCGTGCAGCCGGCCACACCACCGGCCATGAGCTGGACCTGCTGTGCGCGCACGGCATCCTGCACCTGCTCGGCTTCGACCACGCCGAGGACGAGGAGAAAGCCGAGATGTTCCCGCTGCAGGCCGAGCTGCTGCGCGCCTGGTGGGCCGCCCGGGGGCTGGCCGCCGGGGTGACGCCGTGACCTCGACCGTCGTCCAGCTCGTCACCGCCGCTCTGCTGGTCGGTCTCGGCGGCCTCTCCGCCGGCGCGGAGGCAGCGCTGTCGAGGGTGTCGCGCACCGCGTCGGAGGACCTGGAGCGCGAGGGTCGGCGGGGTGCCGGCCGGCTGCGCGAGGTGCTCGAGGACCCGGCGCGCTACCTCAACCTGCTGACCCTGCTGCGGGTCACCTGCGAGCTGGTCGCGACCGTCCTCGTCACGGTCGCGATGCTCGACCTGATCGACCGGGTGTGGCTCGCGATGTTCGCCGCCTCGGTCACGATGATCGTGGTCTCCTACATCGCCATCGGCGTCTCGCCGCGCACCCTCGGCCGCCAGCACCCGGCGCCGATCGCGTTGGCGGCCGCCCGGCTGGTGCACCCGCTGGCCAGGTTCCTCGGCCCGCTGCCGCAGCTGCTGATCCTGGTCGGCAACGCGCTCACGCCCGGCAAGGGGTTCCGCGACGGGCCGTTCGCGTCCGAGGCCGAGCTGCGCGAGCTGGTCGACCTGGCCGAGGAGAACCAGCTCATCGAGGACCGCGAGCGGGCGATGATCCACTCGGTGTTCGAGCTGGGCGACACGATCGTGCGCGAGGTGATGGTGCCGCGCACCGACGTCGTCTTCATCGAGCGGGACAAGACCCTGCGCCAGGCGCTGTCGCTGGCCCTGCGCAGCGGCTTCAGCCGCATCCCGGTCATCGGCGAGGGCACCGACGACGTGCTCGGGGTGGCCTACCTCAAGGACCTGGTCCGCCGCACCTACGTCCACCGCGACGGCGAGTCGGTCGAGAGGGTCGACTCGGTCATGCGGCCCGCCGTGTTCGTCCCCGAGAGCAAGCCGGTCGACGAGCTGCTGCGCGAGATGCAGGCGCAGCAGACCCATGTCGCCATCGTCGTCGACGAGTACGGCGGCACCGCCGGACTGGTCACCATCGAGGACGTGCTCGAGGAGATCGTCGGCGAGATCACCGACGAGTACGACGTGGAGACCGCGCTGGTCGAGGAGCTGCCGGACGGGGCGCTGCGGGTGAGCGCCCGGCTGCACGTCGACGAGCTGGCCGAGCGGCTGGGCATCGAGCTCGAGGACGACGACGTCGACACCGTCGGCGGCCTGCTCGCCAAGCAGCTCGGCCGGGTGCCGATCCCCGGCGCGCAGGTCTGGGTCCAGGGCATCGAGATCACCGCGGAGGAGACGCAGGGCCGGCGCAACCGCATCGGCACCCTGCTGGTCCGCCGGGTCGAGGACGGCGTCGACATCGCCCCCCGGCCAGCTGACGACAGCGACGTCGCCCGGGAGCCGGCGGATGCCCGCGACCTCTGACCCGGAGGACCTCAAGCTG
Source organism: Actinomycetes bacterium (assembly GCA_035489715.1). Taxonomy (NCBI): domain Bacteria; kingdom Bacillati; phylum Actinomycetota; class Actinomycetes; species Actinomycetes bacterium. Next base: position 10,938 of record DATHAP010000099.1, on the reverse strand, counting down.
GTCACCCTTGCCCGATCCGCGCGCGCCCGGAACGGTGCCCCCGAGGGGGCGGCCGTCCGCGACGAGATGGGCCGGACGTACGCCGCCTCGACGGTCGACCTCCCGAGCCTGCGGCTCACCGCCGTGCAGGCCGCCGTGGGCGCTGCCCTGTCCAGCGGGTCGGACCGGCTCGAGGCGGTCGCCGTCGTGGGGGAGACGGAGGCCCTCGACGACGCGGACACAGCCGTCCTCGCCGACGTCGCAGTGACGACGGTGCTGCTCGCCCGGCCCGACGGGACGCTGCGGGGCTGACCGCTCACGCCCGCTGACGGGTCGGCTGCAGTTTGCGGACGGGCGGGGAGGTTACGGTTCCAGCCATGTTCCGCAAGCGGACCGAGCCGGTCGTCGTCGTGAGCCCGCCCGAGCGAACGGTGCCCATCGACGGCATCGAGACGCCGCACGTGCTGCGCTTCGCGGCCGCCTGGTCGTGGCGGCTGCTGCTCGTCGTGGCGGCGGTGTGGGTCTTCCTGCAGCTGTTCTCGATCCTGTCGGTCGTCCTCGTCCCGGTCATCATCGGGCTCCTGCTGTGCGCCGTGCTGTCGCCGATGGTCGACCGCCTCGCCGGGTGGGGATGGCCCCGCGGGCTGGCGACCGCCGTCACGATCCTGGCCGGCATCGCACTGGTCGTGGCGCTCGTCGCCCTCGTCGCCCAGCAGTTCACCTCGGGCTTCGACGACCTGCGCGACCAGTTCGACCGCAGCCTGGGCGAGCTGGAGCGCTACCTGACCGACCTCGGCCTCGAGCGGGCTCAGCTGCAGAACTTCTTCGAACGGGTTCGCGAGGGCGTCGGCTCCGGGAGCAGCAACCTCGGCGGCACCGTCGTCAAGACCGCCACGACGGCGGGACACCTGCTCGCCGGGCTGTTCATCGTGCTGTTCACGACCATCTTCTTCACCTACGACGGCCGCAACATCTGGCAGTGGCTGGTCCGGTTGTTCCCCGGCCACGCGCGGGAGCGGGTCCACGGCAGCGGGACGCGGGCCTGGGCCGTGCTCACCGCCTACGTCCGGGCGACCGTCGTCATCGCCGCGGTCGACGCCCTCGGCATCGCGATCGTCGCGCTGATCCTCGGCCTTCCTCTCGTGGTCCCGCTGGCCGTGCTGGTGTTCCTCGGTGCGTTCATCCCGGTCGTCGGTGCCACCATCAGCGGCATCGCGGCGGTTGCTGTCGCGCTGGTCTCCGAGGGGCCGGTGCAGGCACTGATCATGCTCGGCGGGGTGATCGGCGTGCAGCAGCTCGAGGGCCACGTCCTGCAGCCCTTTCTCATGGGCCGGTTGGTGCGGGTGCACCCGGTCGCGGTCGTCGTGGTCATCGCGATCGGCGGCCTGGTGGCAGGCATCTTCGGTGCACTGATCGCGGTCCCGTTGACGGCGATCATCAACACCGTCGCCACCTACCTCGCGGGTGAGCGCCGGGACCGGCTGGCGGGCGAGGAGCGGGCCCGGCTCGCCCGCGAGGACGAGGCCGGTGCCGCCGCCGACCCAGCGGTCACCTCGTGAGCGACCCGTCGGGTCACGCCTTCCGCGCCGGGTTCGTCGCCTTCGTCGGTCGCCCGAACGCCGGCAAGTCCACCCTGACCAACGCCCTCGTCGGCGAGAAGGTCGTCATCACCTCGAGCAAGCCCCAGACGACCCGCCGCGTCGTGCGCGGCATCGTGCACCGCCCGGACGCCCAGCTCGTCGTGCTGGACACTCCCGGCCTCCACCGTCCACGCACCCTGCTCGGCGAGCGGCTCAACGAGGAGGTCCGCGCCGCGTGGTCCGAGGTCGACGTGGTGGGCCTGTGCGTCCCGGCGGACGAGAAGGTCGGTCCGGGAGACCGGTTCATCGCCCGTGAGCTGTCCGGGCTCCGCAAGGTGGTCAAGGTCGTGGTCGTCACGAAGACCGACCGGGTGCCGCCGGCGAGGGTCGCCGAGCAGCTGCTCGCCGTCGCCGACCTCGGTCGGGTCGAGGGCATCGAGTGGGCCGAGGTGGTGCCGGTGTCCGCCGTGCGCGGCGAGCAGACCGACCTGCTCGCCGACCTCCTGGCGCGCCTCGTGCCGGAGTCTCCGCCGCTGTACCCGGACGGTGACCTGACCGACGAGCCGGAGAACCTGCTCGTCGCCGAGCTGATCCGGGAGGCCGCCCTGGAGGGGGTGCGCGACGAGCTCCCGCACTCGATCGCGGTGGTCGTCGAGGAGATGCAGCCGCGGGAGAACCGGCCGGCGCACCGGCCGCTGCTGGACGTGCACGCCTTCCTCTACGTCGAGAGGGACAGCCAGAAGGCCATCGTCATCGGGCCCAAGGGCGCCCGGCTGCGCGAGATCGGCGCCACCGCGCGCAAGCACATCGAGGCCCTGCTCGGCACCCAGGTCTACCTGGACCTGCGGGTCACTGTGGCCAAGGACTGGCAGCGCGACCCGCGACAGCTGCGCCGCCTCGGCTTCTAGGTTGCTGGGCTTGGTTGGTGGCTTCCGGGGCCGCTTCGGGTTTCGGGGCTGCCTGCCGCAGGGCAGTAGGGCGCCAGGGTCCGGCAGTGGGCCCGACGAGCAGGGGAGCTCCGGATGTGCCGGGTCCGCACGATCGACGTCGGCGACGACCCGCACGCCGTGGCGACCGCCCGGCGGGAGGCGGCCGCCCAGCTGGACCGGTGGGAGCTCGACGACCTGCGCCCCGACGCCGAGCTGCTGGTCAGCGAGCTGGTCACCAACGCGGTGCTGCACAGCCGCGGCGACGTCGCCCTGACCCTCGCGGTCGCCGACGGGCTGCTCGAGGTGGGGGTCTCCGACCCCGGTCGGGGGCTGCCGCCGCAGCGGAGCCTCCAGGGGGGCGCCGCAGGGCCGCGGTGGACCGCCGAGGGCGGCCGTGGCCTGCGCCTGGTCGACCGGCTCTCCGTCGAGTGGGGCGTGGTCGCCCTGGCGCGCGGCAAGCAGGTGTGGTTCCGCCTCGAGGTGGGCACCGGCTGGCCGCACCGCACGGCGTGCCCGTGCGGCGGCGAGGACCTCGAGCGGCTCCGGCTGGAGTCCGGGCGGTGGGCGGTGGCCGCCCCCGGCCCCTGGGACGACTGCGCCGACTGATCGCACGACGAATCTGGCGGATCGCACCAACCCTGGCGAATGGGTATCTATTGACAATTCGGTAACTAAAGCGGTTTATTAGCCGCATGCCTCGCCGGCCGACCATCGAGGACGTCGCCCGGGATGCGGGCGTCTCCAAGGGGGCCGTCTCGTTCGCGCTGAACGACCGCCCCGGCGTCGCCCCGGCCACCCGGGACCGGATCCTGCGGGTCGCCGCCGACCTGGGCTGGACCCCGAGCCACCGCGGCCGGGCACTGGCCGCCGACCGCGCGCTCGCGGTCGGCCTCGTCGTCGCCCGCCCGCCCGAGACCCTGGGTGCCGACCCCTTCTTCCCGGCCTTCATCGCCGGGATCGAGGCCACGCTGGCGCCGCTGGGCCAGGTGCTGGTCCTGCAGGTGGTCGCCGACCGTGAGCGCGAGGTCGAGGGCTACCGCCGGCTGGCCGCCGACGGCCGGGTCGACGGCGTGTTCCTGACCGACCTGCGGGTCGGCGACCCGCGTCCCGCCCTGCTGGAGCGGCTCGGCCTGCCCGCGGTCGTCATCGCCCCGTCGTGCCGCGACCACGCCGCTGCGGCGTGCGTGTGCGTCGACGACCGGCCAGGCATCGTCGCGGCGGTCGAGCACCTGGCGGCCCTGGGTCACCGCCGCATCGCCCACGTCAGCGGGCCGGCCGACTTCGTCCACTCCCGGTCCCGTCGCGACGCGTGGGCCGGCGCGGTCCGCGACGCCGGCCTGCGTCCCGGGCCGGCCGTGGAGTCCGACTTCTCGGCCGCCGGGGGAGCAGCGGCGACGGCCCGGCTGCTCGACCTGGCCGAGCCCCCGACCGCCGTCGTCTACGCCAACGACCTGATGGCGATCGCCGGAGCGGCGGTGGCGGCCGGCCGCGGGCTGGACGTACCCACCGACCTGTCGGTCACCGGGTTCGACGACACCGAGGTCGCGGCACACCTGCGGCCGGCCCTGACGACGATCCGCACCGACGCGTTCGGCTGGGGCCGCGCCGCGGCCGACCGGCTGACCCGGCTCGTGCGGGGCACAGAAGAGGACACGTCATCCGTCCCGCCGGCGACGATGCCGCCGCCCCGTCTCGTCGTCCGCGACTCCACCGCACCACCGCGACCCGACCGGTCGCGCACCTCCCCTGGATCGGAGCCCCGATGAAGCGCACCACGACCGCAGCAGCACTGCTCACCATCGCCCTCGGCGCCACCGCGTGCGGCGGCGACGACGGCGGCGGCTCGTCGTCCGACGACCTCGCGACGAAGGGCCCGATCAAGATCTGGCTGTCGAACAACCCCGAGGAGCTCGCCTGGGGCAAGGCGATGGTGGCGGACTGGAACTCCGCCCACCCGAAGGAGAAGGTGACGGCGCAGGAGATCCCCGCGGGCAAGAGCTCGGAGGAGGTCATCGGCGCCGCCATCACGGCGGGCAACGCGCCGTGCCTGGTCTACAACACGTCGCCGGCGGCGGTGCCGCAGTTCCAGAAGCAGGGTGGGTTGGTGGCGCTGGACGACTTCCCGGGCGGCACCGACTACATCGAGTCGCGCACCGGAGACAACGCCGAGCAGTACAAGTCGCCGGACGGCAAGTACTACCAGATGCCGTGGAAGTCCAACCCGGTGATGATCTTCTACAACAAGGACCTGCTCAAGAAGGCCGGCATCGACCCGGAGAACCCGCCGCTGTCGACCTACGACGACTTCCTCGCGACGAGCGAGAAGATCGTCAGCAGCGGCGCGGCGCAGGCAGCGATCTGGCCGGCACCCTCCAGCGAGTTCTTCCAGTCGTGGTTCGACTTCTACCCGCTCTACGCCGCGCAGAGCGGCGGCAAGCAGCTCGTCGAGGACGGCAAGGCGACGTTCAACGACGCGGACGGCCAGGCCGTCGCGAACTTCTGGGCGGAGATGTACGAGAAGGGCTACGCACAGAAGGAGAAGTACAACGGTGACTCCTTCGCCGACGAGAAGGCGGCGATGTCGATCGTTGGCCCGTGGGCCATCGCGGTCTACGGCGAGAAGGTGAACTGGGGAGCGGCGCCGGTGCCCACCGAGAGCGGCACCACCGCCGAGGAGACCTACACGTTCTCCGACGCCAAGAACGTCGCCATCTACTCGGCCTGCAAGGCCAAGGGGACCGCGTGGGGCCTGCTCAAGTTCTCGACCAGCAAGGAGCAGGACGGCTCGCTGCTGGACAAGACCGGCCAGATGCCGCTGCGCTCCGACCTCGAGGCGGCCTACCCCGACTACTTCTCCAGCAACCCGGACTACCAGACGTTCGCAGCGCAGGCGGCCCGGACGGTCGAGGTGCCCAACGTGCCCAACTCGATCGAGATCTGGCAGACCTTCCGCGACAGCTACAGCACTGCGGTGATCTTCGGCAAGGAGTCGGTCGACGCCGCGCTGCAGAAGTCGGCGGACGAGATCGACACGCTCGCCGGGCAGTCCTGATCCGCGGCTCGTCATGACGACGACCACAGCGCCGGCCCCGCCCACGGCTCCCCGCCCTGGGCCGGGGCGGCGCAGCCGCTGGAGCACGATCCTCGGGCGCCAGCCCCTAGGCATCCTGTTCGTGGCGCCTTACGCCCTGTTCCTGGCCGCCGTCTTCGCGTACCCGCTGGGGCTAGCGGTCTGGATCAGCTTCCACGACTACTTCTTCACCGCGCCCGGTGCGTCGGTCGACCGCCCCTTCGTCGGCTTCGACAACTACGCCACCGTGCTGGGCGACGAGGACGTGCGTCAGTCCTTTGTCAACGTCGCGATCTTCCTGATCATCAACGTGCCGCTCACGGTCGTGCTCGCGCTGCTGCTGGCTGCGGCGCTCAACGCCGCCATCCGCGGACGCACGTTCTTCCGGGTCGCCTACTACGTCCCGTACATCACTGCCAGCGTCGCGGTGGTCGCGGTCTGGCTGTTCCTCTTCTCCAGCGACGGACTGGTCAACAACGTCCTCGGTCCGCTGGCGCCCGACCCCTCGTGGCTGGTCAACGAGACGCTCGCGATGCCGCTCATCGCGATCTTCGTCACCTGGAAGCAGCTCGGCCTCTACATCCTGCTCTACCTCGCGGCGCTGCAGGGCGTCCCCAAGGAGCTCTACGAGTCGGCCTCGGTCGATGGCGCCACCAAGTGGCAGCAGCTGCGCAACGTGACCGTCCCCGGCGTACGACCGGCAACGACCCTCGTGGTCATCCTGGCCACCATCACCGGCGCGAACCTCTTCACCGAGCCCTACCTCCTGACGAACGGCGGCGGACCCGACGGAGCGTCGGCGTCACCGGTCCTCGTCATGTACCAGAAGGGCATCGAGCAGGGGAACCCGGACGTGGCCTCGGCCATCGGCGTGATCTTGGTCGGCGCCGTGCTGATCATCTCGCTGGTCAACCGCCGCCTCCTGGAGAGGGACTGACATGGCGCAGACAGCTCCCCACGTGCCGGCCGACCTGAGCGCCGCCGACGAGACGCGGCCGCCGGTCCCCGATCGCACACCGGGCAGTGCGGGCGGCACCGTCGCCCGCATGCTCCTGCTGGTGCTCGGTGCCTTCGTCTTCCTCTTTCCCTTCTACTACATGCTCGTCGGCTCGCTGCAGAGCGAGTCGGACACGTCGGTGGGCGGTGCCTTCCCCGTCGGCGGCTGGACGTTCGACAACTACCGTGCCATCAACTCCCGCGTGGACCTGCTGGGATCGCTGGTGAACTCCGGCATCTTCACCGGCGGCGTGATCCTGTGCACCGTCGTGTTCGGCGTGCTCGCCGGCTATGCCCTTGCGCGCCTGCACTTCCGCGGCCAGGGGTCGGTCTTCGCCGCCATGCTGCTCGTGCAGCTGATCCCCTTCCAGCTGCTGATGATCCCGCTCTACGTGATGATCGTGCGTAGCTACGGGCTGGCCGACACCTACCTCGGGATGATCGTCCCCTTCGCCATCAACTCGACGGCGGTCTTCATCTTCCGGCAGTTCTTCCTGCAGCTGCCCGAGGATTTGTTCGCCGCGGCCCGCATCGACGGCGCCGGCGAGCTGCGGATCCTGTGGTCGATCGCGCTGCCCCTCGTCCGACCGGCACTGCTCACCGCCGTGCTGCTGACCTTCATCGGGCCGTGGAACGAGTTCCTCTGGCCCTTCCTCATCACGAAGGACAACGACATGCAGCCGCTGGCGGTGTCGTTGGCCAACTACCTGTCCAACGTGGCCGGCCGCGCCAGCAACCCCTACGGTGCGATCCTCGCCGGTGCCTGCGTGCTCGCCGCCCCGGCGGTCGCGTTGTTCGTCGCGTTCCAGCGGCACTTCACCTCCTCGGACCTCGGCTCCGGGGTGAAGGGATGAGCCGGTCCGTGCCGGCGGACCGCGCCGACGTGCCCTACGCGCTGCAGCGGGTCGGGATCGTCATGTCGCCCGAGCAGGGCGACCCGCTCGAGGAGATGGGCGTGCTGAACCCCGCCAGCGGGCGCGACCCGGACGGCCGGCTGATGCTGCTCCCACGCCTCGTCGCCGCGGGCAACGTGTCCCGGGTCGGCCTCGCCGAGGTGGTCGTCGAGCACGGCGTGCCGGTCGGCGTCCGCCGCGAGGGGGTCGTGCTCGCACCGGACGAGGGTTGGGAGCGGGGCGCCAACAACGCCGGCGTCGAGGACCCGCGGACGACGTTCGTCCCGTCCATAGGGCTGCACCTCATGACGTACGTCGCCTACGGCCCACTGGGACCACGGCTGGCCATGGCCGTGTCCGAGGACCTGCGGTCCTGGCGCCGGCTGGGGCCGGTGCAGTTCGCCTACCAGCCCGCTCTCGACACCGACCTTGGCATGTTCCCCAACAAGGACGCGGTGTTCTTCCCGGAGCCGGTGCCCGACCCGGAGGGGCGACCGTCCTACGCGATGCTGCACCGGCCGATGTGGGACCTCGGCTGGTTCCGCGAGGGCGAGACGGTGCACCTGCCGGCCGGCGTGACCGACGAGCGGCCTGCGATCTGGATCTCCTACGTGCCGGTCGACGAGGTGCGGTCGGACGTCCGCGCGCTGGTGCGGCCCCGCGACCACCGGTGCGTCGCGTCGTCCCTCCACCCCTACGAGGAGCTGAAGATCGGGGCCGGCCCGCCGCCGCTGCGCGTCGAGGAGGGCTGGCTGCTGATCCACCACGGCGTCACCGGGGAGGCCCCCGACGGCTGGGACCCGACGACGCAGAAGGTGGAGTACGCCGCCGGCGCGATGCTCCTCGACCCCGACGACCCGTCGCGGTTGCTGGCGCGCACCGCCGAGCCGATCCTCGAGCCCGAGACTGACGAGGAGCGCGACGGCACGGTCCCCAACGTCGTCTTCCCCACCGCGATCGAGGAGGTCGACGGGACGCAATTCGTCTTCTACGGCATGGCCGACTCGCGGATCGGTGTGGCCAGGCTCGAGCACACGTGACCCAGCCGACCCCGCCACTAGGGCTCGGTCTCGTCGGAGCGGGCCGCTTCGGCGCGTTCGTGGCCGGCGTGGCCGCCAGCCTGCCTGCGGTCTCGCTCCGGGCGGTCGCCGACGCGGACGCCGGCCGGGCCGCAGGACTGGCCACCCGCCACGGTGCCCAGGTCGCCGGCGACTGGACGACGCTCATCGACCACCGCGGGGTGGATGCCGTCGTCGTGGCGACTCCGCCGGCGACCCATGCCGCCGTCGCCCTGGCTGCTCTGGCGGCGGGCCGGCACGTCTTCGCCGAGAAGCCGCTCGCGACGACGCTCGACCGGGCTCGCGAGGTCGTCGACGCGGCGGCCCGGCACGGCCGCGCGCTGGTCGTCGACCACGTCCTGCGCTACAACCCGGTCCTCCAGGTGCTCGTCGTGCTGCGCGACGAGCTGCTCGGCCCGGTGCAGCGCTTCGCGTTCGAGAACGACGCGAGTGACGAGCACCTGCCGCCCGACCACTGGTTCTGGGACGAGGAGCGCAGCGGCGGGGTCTTCGTCGAGCACGGGGTCCACTTCTTCGACGCCGCGCACCTGCTGGTCGGCAGCCGGCCGGAGCACCTGGTGGCCGTGAGCGCGGCCCGAGCCGACGGGCGCACCGACCTGGTCAGCGCCACGGCCCGACACCCCGGCGGTGCGCTCGCCACGCACACCCACGGCTTCACCCATCCCGACCGGTGCGAGCGCCAGCGGATGCGCCTGGACCACGGCTCGGCCGAGGTCCTGGTCGACGGCTGGATCCCGCTGCGGGCCCGGGTCGACGGCTGGACCGACGACCACGGCGCTGCCGTCGCCGGCCGGCTGCCGGACCGTACTGCCGACCTGATGCACGTGCCCGGTCACCGGCTGGGGCCAGGATCCGGCATCACCGCGGTGGTGCACCGCGACGCCGGCCCGGCAGCCGCGCGCGGCCGGGGCCGGGAGCTCGCGCTGCCGCACCGGGTCGAGGTGCTCGTGGAGCTCGGCCGCGACGACGCCAAGGAACGCGTCTACGCCGAGTCGGTGCGGGGCGCCCTCACCGACCTGGTGGCCGCCGCCCACGGTGCCCGCCCGCGGTCGGGCGGTCCGGAGGCCCTGGCCGCCCTCGCCGTCGCCGACGCCGCCCGCCGCTCCGCACTCGACGGTGCCGCCACCCGCCCGTCCTTCCCTGCCGCACCCGCAGCCTGACGCCTCACCGACAGGAGCCCGCCATGAACCCACGACCCGCTCGCCACCCGCGCGGCGCAGCCCGGGCTCTGCTCGCGGCCGTCGTCGCCGCTCTCGTCGGCGCGCTGGTGGTCGCCGCCCCGGCCGGGCTGCCCGCGGCGTCGGCGGCGGACGAGCCGCTGACCAACCTCGCGCACCTCGACTTCCTCCAGGACGACGTCACACCGCCGGCGCAGGACGGTCACATCACCTACCGGCTGGCCGAGGAGCCGTCGATCGGGGTGCTGTGGACCTACGCCGACCGCAACGCCGACGGCACCTACCGCCGGGTCGGCGGCGGGCCGTACGACCCGGCGACGAACACCTGGTCGCAGGGCGCGTTCAACGCCGACGACGTCTCGCGCGCTGCTGTCGTCTACCTGCGGCACTGGCAGCAGACCGGCGCCGTCTCGAGTCGCGCGCGGGCGTACGACCTGCTGCGCGGACTGACCTACCTGCAGACGGCCAGCGGACCGGACGCAGGCAACGTCGTGCTCTGGATGCAGCCGGACGGCACCCTCAACCCGAGCCCCACGCCGGTGGAGCTGCCTGACCCGTCGGACAGCGGCGAGTCCTACTGGCTGGCCCGCACCATCTGGGCGCTGGGCGAGGGCTACGCAGACTTCCGCGACGCGGACCCGGCGTTCGCCGCGTTCCTCAAGCAGCGGCTGGACCTTTCGATCGCAGCCCTGCAGCGCCAGACGCTGTCGCGCTACGGCAGCCACCTGCAGATCGACGGGCGCACCACACCGGCCTGGCTCGTCGTCGACGGCGCGGACGCGAGCGCGGAGGCGGTGCTCGGCCTGGCCGCCTACGTCGAGGCCGGGGGACCCGATACGGCGCGCACGGCACTGCGGCAGCTCTCCGAGGGCATCACCGCGCTGCAGGACGGCGACGCCCGGCACTGGCCGTTCGGCGCGGTCCAGCCATGGGGGCTGTCCCTCGCCAACTGGCACGCCTGGGCTTCGCAGATGCCGGCCGCGCTGGCCCGAGCGGGAGACGCCCTGGGAGAGGGCTCCTTCACCGCGGCCGCCGCGCGGGACTCGGGCACCTTCGACCCGTGGCTGCTCACGTCGGGCGGCCCGGACAACGGCCGGCTGCCCACGCGGGTCGACCCGACGCAGATCGCCTACGGCGTCGACTCCCGGCTGCAGTCCCTGCTCGCCACCGCAGACGTGACCGGCCGCACCGGCCCGAAGCGGCTCGCGGCGATCGTCGGTGCCTGGTACTTCGG
>DATHAP010000098.1 GCA_035489715.1 Actinomycetes bacterium | reverse complement strand
GATGGCCGACACCGACCCGCTGGAGTTCCGCCAGCGCTCGCACCCCGACCTCGACGTACGACCACCGGATCATCCAGGGCGCGCAGTCCGGCGACTTCCTGCGCCGCGTGCACGGGCTGCTCCTGGGCGAGCAGGGGTTCTACGACGAGGTGTTCCGCGCGCTGCGCATCCCCTACGAGCCGATCCGCTGGGTCCGCGACATCGCGGCGACCCACGAGGACGACGTCGTCAAGCAGGCGCGGGTGCAGGAGCTGATCCACGCCTACCGGGTGCGCGGGCACCTGATGGCCGACACCGACCCGCTGGAGTTCCGCCAGCGCTCGCACCCCGACCTCGACGTCATCACCCACGGGCTCACCCTGTGGGACCTGGACCGCGAGTTCGCCACCGGCGGGTTCGGCGGCAAGCCGATGGCGTCGCTGCGCGAGATCCTCGGCGTGCTGCGCGAGTCCTACTGCCGACGCATAGGCATCGAGTACATGCACATCCAGGACCCCGAGGAGCGGCGCTGGATCCAGGAGCGGGTCGAGGTGCCGTTCGCCAAGCCGTCCCGCGAGGAGCAGCTGACGATCCTGCGGCGGCTCAACGCGGCCGAGGCCTTCGAGACCTTCCTGCAGACCAAGTACGTCGGGCAGAAGCGGTTCTCGCTCGAGGGCGGCGAGTCGGTCATCCCGCTGCTCGACGAGGTGATGTCGTCGGCGGCCGAGTCCGGGCTCGACGAGGTCACCATCGGCATGCCGCACCGCGGCCGGCTCAACGTGCTCGCCAACCTTGCCGGCAAGTCCTACGGCCAGATCTTCCGCGAGTTCGAGGGCAACCAGGACCCGCGGTCGGTGCAGGGCTCCGGCGACGTGAAGTACCACCTCGGCACCGAGGGCGAGTTCACCGCGCCGGACGGCAGCAGGACCAAGGTCTACCTGGCGGCGAACCCCTCGCACCTCGAGGCCGTCAACCCGGTGCTCGAGGGCATCTCCCGGGCCAAGCAGGACCGCATCGACAAGGGCGAGCAGGGCTTCACCGTCCTGCCGATCCTGCTGCACGGCGACGCCGCGTTCGCCGGCCAGGGAGTCGTGGCCGAGACGCTCAACCTGTCGCAGCTTCGCGGCTACCGCACCGGCGGCACCGTGCACGTCGTCGTCAACAACCAGGTCGGCTTCACCACGTCGCCGGCCGCTTCGCGGTCGTCGTTCTACTGCACCGACGTCGCGCGGATGATCCAGGCGCCGATCTTTCACGTCAACGGCGACGACCCCGAGGCCTGCGTCCGGGTCGCCAAGCTGGCGTTCGAGTACCGCCAGACGTTCCGCAAGGACGTGGTGGTCGACCTGGTCTGCTACCGCCGCCGTGGCCACAACGAGGGCGACGACCCGTCGATGACCCAGCCGCTGATGTACTCGCTGATCGAGAACAAGCGCTCGGTGCGCAAGATCTACACCGAGTCGCTCATCGGCCGCGGCGACATCTCGGTCGAGGAGGCCGAGCAGGCGCTGCGCGACTACCAGGGTCAGCTGGAGCGGGTGTTCGCCGAGACTCGTGAGGCGCTGAGCGAGTCGCAGGACCAGGGCACCGGCGAGGGCATCGAGGCGCCCGCCGAGCAGCAGACGTCGGTCGGCGCGGAGCGGCCGACCGCCGTCGACCTCGAGGTGGTCAAGCGGATCGCCGACGCGCACGTCGCGATGCCCGACGGCTTCACGGTGCACCCCAAGCTGATGCCGCTGCTGCAGCGGCGCGCCGCGATGGCTTCCGAGGGCGGCATCGACTGGGCGATGGGCGAGCTGTTCGCCTTCGGCTCGCTGCTGCTCGAGGGCAAGCCGATCCGGCTGGCCGGCCAGGACTCGCGCCGGGGCACCTTCGTGCAGCGGCACGCGGTGCTGACCGACAAGGCGACGGGCCAGGAGTGGGTGCCGCTGGCCAACCTGGACGAGGGCCAGGCCCGCTTCTGGATCTACGACTCGCTGCTGTCGGAGTTCGCGGCGATGGGCTTCGAGTACGGCTACTCGGTCGCGCGGCCGGACGCGCTGGTGCTCTGGGAGGCGCAGTTCGGCGACTTCTTCAACGGCGCGCAGACCATCATCGACGAGTTCGTGTCGTCGTCGGAGCAGAAGTGGGGCCAGAGCTCCTCGGTCGTGCTTCTGCTTCCCCACGGCTTCGAGGGCCAGGGTCCGGACCACTCGTCCGGCCGCATCGAGCGGTTCCTCAGCATGTGCGCCGAGGACAACATGACGGTCGCCCACCCCTCGACCCCGGCGTCGTACTTCCACCTGCTGCGCTGGCACGCCTACCACGAGCCGCGCCGACCGCTGGTGGTCTTCACACCGAAGTCGATGCTGCGGCTCAAGGCGGCCGCGTCGGCGGTGGAGGACTTGACCAGCGGTACGTTCCGGCCGGTCATCCCCGAGCCGGTCCCCGACATCGACGCCTCGGCCGTCCGGCGGGTCGTGTTGTGCTCGGGCAAGGTCTACTACGACCTGCTCGCGGAGCGGGCCAAGCGGGCCGGCGCGGACGGTGGCCGGGTGGCGATCGTGCGGCTCGAGCAGCTCGCCCCGGTCCCCGGCGAGGAGGTCGCGGAGGCGGTGTCGGCCTACCCCGACGCCGAGCTGGTCTGGGTGCAGGAGGAGCCGGCAAACCAAGGCCCCTGGCCCTTCGTCGCGCTCAACCTGCCGGCGCACCTCAGCGGCCGCCCGCTGGTCTGCGTCTCGCGGGCCGCGTCGGCCTCCCCCGCCGCCGGCTCGCACAAGAAGCACGAGGCCGAGCAGCGCGCCCTGGTCGAGCGGGCCATGACCCTCTGACCCTCGTGTACTTCACCGACCGCGGGATCGAGGAGCTCGCCGCCCGGCGCGGCGAGGAGCAGGTGACGCTGGACTGGCTCGCGTCGCGGCTGCAGCAGTTCGTCGACGACAACCCCGACTTCGAGGTGCCTGTCGAGCGGCTCGCCACCTGGCTGGCGCGCCTCGACGACGAGGACTGAGCGGGCCGCCTGAACTGTGCGTCGACACACCGTTCCGCCGGCGTGTCCGGTGCAGGAGCGCACATCTGAGCGGCCACGAGATCCAGCCGAGATCCACCGGTCAGCGGGCGCCGATGGGGACTCGGGCTTGACACCTGTCGCTCGCGATATATCTTGTGTCTGACGCGATACATCGTGAGTGAGGAGAGCGACATGCCCTCGTGGCGCATCGAGAAGCCGCAGTCCCTGGACCTGGACGGCGTCCGCCGGCTGGAGGTCCGGATGGTGGCCGGCAGCGTCGACGTCGTCGGCCGCACCGAGGACGCCGAGAGCGGGGCGGCCCAGGTGGAGGTCAGCGACCTGGACGGCCCGCTGACGGTGTCGCTCGAGAACGGCACCCTCACCATCGTCCACGAGCGGCTCACGTGGGGGGGCCTGCTCGACTGGGTCGGCAACCGCAAGGCCTCAGCGACCGTGTCGGTCTCGGTGCCGGCCGACTGCCCGGTGGAGCTCGGTGTCGTCTCGGCCGACGCCGTGGTGTCCGGGATCGTCGCGGACCGAACGGCCGTCAAGTCGGTGTCCGGCGAGATCACGCTCGACGGCGTCCGCTCGGACATCACCGCGCAGACCGTCAGCGGCGACCTCGAGACCCGCCAGCTGCTCGGCACCCTGCGCTTCACCACCGTCTCCGGCGACCTGACCGTGGTGAACGGCGCGAGCGACGCGGTCAAGGCCGAGACGGTCTCCGGTGACCTGACCCTCGACCTCGACCCCTCGGCCGGCGGGCGGATCGAGCTGTCGAGCGTCTCGGGCGACGTGACGGTGCGGATGCCGGACACGGCCGGGATGACCGTGGCCATCTCGACGATGTCGGGGTCACTGGACAGCGCCTTCGCGGGCACCCACAGCGAGCGCAGGCCCGGCAGGGCATCGCTGCGCGGTCAGGTCGGCGACGGCGACGGTCGCCTCACGGCCAAGACCGTCTCGGGTGACATCACCCTGCTGCGGCGGGGCGCCAAGGCGCCGGCATGAGCCCGGTGTTCGCCCACGGCCGTCTGCGGCTGTACCTGCTCAAGCTGCTCGACGAGAGCCCGCGACACGGCTACGACGTGATCCGCGAGCTCGAGGACCGCTTCATGGGCCTCTACTCGCCCAGCGCCGGGACCGTCTACCCGCGCCTGGCGCGCCTCGAGGCCGAAGGTCTGGTGACCCACGACGTCGTGGAGGGCCGCAAGGTCTACCGCATCACCGACGCGGGGCGGGCCGAGCTCGCCGAGCGGCAGGGCGACCTCGACGACCTCGAGCAGGAGATCGCCGGCTCGGTCCGCGACCTGGCCACCGAGATCCGCAGCGAGGTCCGCGGCTCGGTGCGCGACCTGCAGGCGGAGCTGAAGGCCGCCGCCAAGGACGTCCGCCGCGAGAACCGTGCACAGGCCCGGGAGCAGCGCTCGGCGGCACGGTCGGGGCGCGACCAGCACCGCGCCGAGGTGGAGCGGGTCATCGAGACCTTCCGCGCGGACCTGCGCGCCGTCGTGCGCAGCAGCCCGCTCTCGGCCGATGGCGTCGCCGAGCTTCGCTCGGTGCTGTCCCGGGCCCTGGACGACGTGCGCCGTCTCGTCGACTGAGAGGACGGTCAGACCGGCTCATCGAGCGGCATGGCGCCGCGCTGCTCGAGCAGCCACGCCGGGACACCCTCCGCGTAGGGCGCCCGGCTCGGAGCGTCGGCCGGCCAGCCGAGCGTCGCCCGCCGGTAGCAGTCGGCGCGCGAGACGCCCCCCACCCGGACGGCCAGCCGGGCCGCATCGCGCAGGTCGGCGAGGGACCACTCCCCCGCCCACGGCTCCAGGTAGGCGTCGCGCAGCCGGCGGACCTCCGGCCCCGTCTCGGGCACCTCGAGCAGGTCGGCGACGACGCGCAGGCTGATCAACAGCACGCCGAACGGGTGCCCGACCACGGCGTCTCCCCAGTCGAAGACCCGCAGCGGCCCGCCCCGCTCGGCCGGTCCGAAGACGTTGTTGTCGTGCAGGTCGTCGTGCTGCAGCGAGAGCGGGATGCCGTGGGCCGCCAGGTCGGCGCACGCGGCCGAGTAGGACTCCTGCTCGGCGAGCAGCTCGGCCCGCTGGGCCTTGGTCAGGCCGCTCTCGTCACCGAGCAGCAGCAGGTCCTCGTCGGCGAGCAGAGCGGCCCGGACGCCCGGCAGCTCGCCCGGCCCCGCGACGGTCAGGCCGGTCGCGACCAGCTCGTCGACGAAGGGCTCCAGCCCGCGCTGCATGGCGGCGTACTCCTGCAACATCCGCTCCCACGCCGCGACGTCGGTGCGTGCGCCCTCGGTCTGGCGCAGGGTCGGGCCGCCGTCGGGCAGGAGCAGGAAGCCACGCTCGAGGTCCAGCGCGACCGGCGTCAGCACGTGGCCGGGCGACCGGCGGACCAGGACCCGGTAGAGCGCGGGCTCGTGGCGCACACCGACCGTGCAGGCCTTGAACCACACCGGTCCGCCCTCGGTGGGCACCCGCCACACCGCCGACCACGGGACGAGCCGATCGCAGTCCGCGGGGCCGGTGGGCCGGCGGCCGGCCGCGGCCAGCCGGTCGGCCACCCAGGCGTCGGCATCGGCCCGCCAGCCGGGGTCGCGCCAGAGCGGCAGTGAGACGTCCGGCTCGTCGCTCATCCCGGGCTCGCTCATGCCGGGCGGGTGAGGACGAGCTTGCCGAACACCTCGCCCGAAGCCAGCTGGCGGAACGCGTCGACGGCGTCCTCGAGCGGACGCACGGTGTCGACGACCGGCCGCACGCCGGTGGCGGCCATGAACCGCACCAGCCGCTCCAGCTCCTCGCGGGTACCCATCGTCGAGCCCACGACGCGCAGCTGCAGGAAGAAGACCCGCCGCAGGTCGGTGACCGCCTCGTGGCCGCCGGTCGCGCCGGTGACCACGATGGTGCCGCCCTGGCGCAGCGACTTGAGGCTGTGCTCCCAGGTGGGCACGCCGACCGTCTCCATCACCGCGTCGACCCGCTCGGGCAGTCGCGCACCGGGCTCGAACGCCTGGTCGGCGCCGAGCTCGACAGCACGGGCCCGCTTCGCCTCGTCGCGGCTGGTCGCCCACACCCGGATGCCGGCCGCGCGCCCGAGGGCGATCACCGCAGTGGCCACGCCCCCGCCGGCGCCCTGCACCAGCACCGTGGAGCCGGGCTGCACGTCGGCCTGGGTGAAGAGCATGCGGTACGCCGTCAGCCAGCTCGTCGGGAGGCAGGCGGCCTCCTCGAACGACAGGCCGGCCGGCTTGGGCACCAGGTTGCGGAGGGGCACCTGCACCAGGTCGGCCAGCGTGCCGTCGTACTCCTCGGACAGCAGGGTGCGCCGCGGGTCCATCGTCTCGTCGCCGCGGAACTCCGGGTCGCCGACGATCGCGTGCACGACGACCTCGTTGTCGTCCTCGTCCAGCCCCGCGCCGTCGCAGCCGAGGACCATCGGCAGCCGGTCCGCCGGAAGGCCCACCCCCTGCAGGCTCCACAGGTCGTGGTGGTTCAGCGACGCCGCGCGCAGGCGCACGGTGGCCCATCCGTCCCGTGGTGCGGGCTCGGGTCGCTCGCCCACCTCGAGGCCGGCGATCGGGTCGTGCGGGTCCTGGCGGACGGCGGTCGCGGCGAGCATGGCCGCGACCCTACGACCTCAGGTGGGGCGGTCGGCCGCCGCCTCGGTCGCCCGCAGCCGGGCCACCATCACCCGCAGCATCGGCAGCGCCACCTCGGGGTGCTCGTCGAGCAGGTCGGCGAACGTCCACTTGCTGATGGCGAAGGTGGACAGGCCACGCTCCCCCGCGCGCACCTGTGCCGACCGCGGCAGGCCGTCGATCAGCGACAGCTCGCCGAAGTACTCGCCCGGGCGCAGCTCGGCGTGCTGCTGGCCGCGCACCGAGGCGAGCGCGCTGCCGGTGAGCACGACGTGCATCTCGACCCCGCGCTGGGAGAACGACCGGAAGCCGCTCACCTCCTCGCCCTCGGCGATCACCACGTCGCCGGGCTCGAAGCGCTCCTCGCGGCCGGCCTCGGCGATCCGCCGGAGCACGCGAAGCCGGAGGTCGTGGAAGAGGTCGACCTTCTCCAGGACTGCCACCAGCTCGTCGGTCCCCATCGGAGCACCCCTCACGACTCGTCGGACCCCGTGGCGGCACGGTAGAGCCGGGAGGTACGACCTGGCGCCTGCTCAGCAGAACCCGACGGTTTCCGCGGTGGCGAACCAGGTCCAACCGGACGAATCCAATTTCGCGATACATCTTGACTTCCACGCCACGCGATATATCGTCTTTGTGTCAGACGCGATACATCGTGAAAGGAGCGTCCCGTGCACATCTCCGACCGCCGCGCCACCGTCCCTACCGGCATCCGCCGGCTCCGCGCCACGCTGCTCGGCGGCGGCGGCGACAGTCCCGGCCGCCGCAACGACCCGCTGGTCGACCCGCTGGCCGGGACCGACGCCACGGCGTTGCCGCACCGCCGGGCGCGAGCCCTCCCGCCGCCGGTCGCCTGACCGGCCGGCCTGATCGCCGTGCCGTCCTGGCTGGGAGTGCCCCCGCCCGCTGCGCCGATCGACTCGCCGACCGAGGTGGCCACCGGGCGCCGGCCTCAGCGACGTACGACGCCGTCACGACGGGCCGCGGCGGCGACCGCCTCGGCGACCGCCGGCGCCACCCGCTCGTCGAACGGGCTGGGCACCACGTAGTCGTCGGCGAGGTCGTCGCCCGCGACGGCGGCGATCGCGTCCGCGGCCGCCAGCTTCATGTCTTCGGTGACATCGGTGGCACCCACGTCGAGCGCCCCCCGGAAGATGCCGGGGAAGGCGAGGACGTTGTTGATCTGGTTCGGGTAGTCGCTGCGTCCGGTGGCGACGACCCGGGCGTGCCGGCGGGCGAGGTCGGGGTGGATCTCCGGCTCCGGGTTGGCCAGCGCGAATACGATGGCGTCGTCCGCCATGGCGGCCACCGCGTCCTCCCCGACGACGCCGCCGGACACCCCGATGAAGACGTCCGCCCCTCGCAGCGCGTCGGCCAGCGAGCCGGTCATGCCGGTGTCGTTGGTGACCGCGGCCAGGCGCCGCTTGACCGCCGTCAGGTCACCGCGGCCGTCGTGCAGCACCCCCTTGCGGTCGGCGACCGTGATGTCGCCGATCCCGGCTTCGCGCAGGATGGTCGTGACGGCGACACCGGCCGCGCCCGCGCCTGACACGACCACCGACAGGTCGCCGAGCCCGCGCCCGGTCAGGCGGGCCGCGTTGCGCAGCGCGGCGAGCACCACGACGGCGGTGCCGTGCTGGTCGTCGTGGAAGACCGGGATGTCGAGCCGCTCGCGCAGCTGCCGCTCCACCTCGAAGCACCGCGGGGCGCTGATGTCCTCGAGGTTGATCCCGCCGAAGCCGGGTGCGATGCGCACGACCGTCTCGACGATCTCGGCCACGTCGGTGGTGTCGAGGCAGATCGGCACGGCGTCGACACCGGCGAACTCCTTGAAGAGCACCGCCTTGCCCTCCATCACCGGCAGCGACGCGGCCGGCCCGATGTCGCCCAGGCCCAGCACCGCCGACCCGTCGGTGACGACGGCGACCACCTTGGACTTCCAGGTGAGCTCGTGGACCAGCTCGGGGTGCTCGGCGATGGCCGAGCACACCCGCGCCACACCCGGCGTGTATGCCAGCGAGAGGTCGTCACGGTCCCGGAGCGGGACGGTCGAGCGGGTCTCGAGCTTGCCGCCGACGTGGAGGGCGAAGGCCGGGTCCTCGACGTCGTACGACCCGAGGCTGCTCTCCTGCACTGTCACCACGACTGTCCTTCCCGCTCGACTGGTCGCCCGACCCAGGTGCTCGCACGGATGCGTGCGGCTGGACGGCGTCTCGATGCGGGGGTTGCCCGATGATCGGATCCTCCCACACGCGTTCGGTACGACGTCAGACGGGGACGAGCTCCTCGCCGTCCCGCCGCGAGTGACGCACGTCCAGCCGCGCTGCGTCGAGCACCGTGTCGAGCGGCAGCGTCATGCACCGGACCGAGCCGCCACCCTTGTGCAGCTCGCTCACGTCGACCGGAGCGACCGTGAAGCCCCACCGCTCGAGCTGCCGGGTCACCCGCACCGGGACACCGGCCGGCATGACCACGACGTCGCCGACGACGACCGAGTTGGCCGCGAAGGTGAAGGCCTCGTCGAGGTCGAGCACCAGAGGCTCCGGCACGTACGCGGCGACGGTCGCCCGACCAGCCGCGTCCCACGCGTCGGGGGCGACGATCGCCCGGCGCTCGTCGAGCGGGCACAGGCTGAGGTCGAGGTGGTAGAGCGCGGGATGGACCACCCTCACGGGGGCGACCCGCACGCCGAGGGTGCGGGACAGGACGTCGTGCGTCGCCCGGTCGGTGCGCGGCCCGTCGGCGACGAGCAGCGCGTCGCACACCAGGAACGCGTCGCCGGCCTCGAACGCCCCGGCACCGGCGTCGGCGACCCGGCTGGTGCGGATGCCGGCCTCGCCGAACCACCACTCGGCAGCGTCCGCCTCGACCGCCCGCTCGGCGTGCCGGAACCGGGTGAGGGCGACGTGGTCACCGTCGACCAGGCCGTAGTTCATGGCGTAGACCATGTCCGGCGCCTCGGGTAGCTGAGCGATGCGCTCGACCGCGGCGCCGGCGGAGACCAGGGTCCGCTCGAGGGTGTCCCACTGGGCCAGCGCGCGCTCGGGGTCGACCGGCGACTCCACGTCCATCCACGGGTTGATGGCGTAGTCGACGCGGAAGTGCTCGGGCCGGCACATCAGGTAGCGGCGACCCCAGGGCAGCGGGCGGATCTCGGGCACGGTCACCTCAGGAAAGGGTCTCTGGTCTCAGGAAGCTTGACGGCGCGATCGACTGACGGAATTGTCGGACAATTATTGTCCGACAACCTGAGTGTCCGGTGATCGACCGCTACTGTCAAGCGCATGGCGGACGTGCCCGCGATCGACCGCTCGAGCACGACTGAGCGGGTGGCCGACGCGCTGCGCACGATGTTGTTCGCCGGAGACCTCGCCCCCGGGGAGCCGCTGCGCGAGGTGAGCCTGGCCGCCGGCTTCGGGGTGGCCCGCTCGACCGTCCGCGAGGCGCTGCAGGTCCTCGCCGGTGAGGGCCTGGTGACCCGCTACCCGAATCGCGGCGTCGTGGTGACGGAGCTGACGCCGCGCGACATCGCCGACATCTTCGAGGCCCGGCTGGTGCTGGAGAGCGCGGGCGTCCGGGCCGGCGCAGCAGGGGCCGACCTGGCTCCGGTCACAGCTGCCCTGTCGACGTACGCCCGAGCCGCCCGCGCCGGTGACGCCGGCAGCTCGGTGGAGTCGACGCATGCCCACCTGGAGTTCCACGCCTCCCTGGTGGCGCTGCTCGGCAACGCGCGGCTGGTCGCGACCGCTGACACGCTGACCGCCGACCTGCGGCTCGCGCTCGCATCGGTCGAACGGGCGCGGCGCAACGCCCGCACCCAGGTGGCCGACCACCGCCGCCTGCTCACCCTGATGCGCGCCGGCGATGGCGACGCCGCGGTTGCCGAGCTCGAGGCGCACCTGGGCGCGGCGGCCACCTCGGTGGCGGAACGGGTGACCCGCGACTGACGAGCCGAGGCTGACGCCGGGGGTTGTGGACGACGGCGACGGGATGTCCGACCGGCAAACCTAGATTTCGAACATACGTTTGAGGAGTGGCCGCGGGTCCGACAAGAGGTGAGCAGACGTGACCGTGCTGACCGCGTCGGCCACCGTGCCCGCCGAGTCGCCCTGGTGGCCTGAGCTCGCGCTGGCACCGGCACCGGTGCTGCCACCCGATCCCGACGCAGACCTCCTGCCGGTGCGTGACGAGCCCGACGAGTGGGCCGAGCTCAGCGTCTATGACCTGATCGACGACGTCGACCGGGCCGAGGGGAAGGTGTGCGCGGATCCGGCGGTGATCGTGGCGCGGGTGGCTGAGGGCGCCGACGTCCATGGTGAGCCGGTCGGCCTGGTGGCGGCGGTCACCGAGCTGGCCGGGATCGACCCGCAGCTGCTGGACGGCGCGGCGAGGGTGGACCTGATCCGCAGCTGGGAGCGGGTGCTGGCGATGGTGGCCGGCGAGCAGCAGCGTGCCCTCGCGTCGGTGGCGGAGGCGACCGCGTCCTTCGGGCTGCCCGGCATCGAGGCCCGCCACGAGGTCGCGGCCT
>DATHAP010000097.1 GCA_035489715.1 Actinomycetes bacterium | reverse complement strand
ACCCACCGTGAGACAAGCATCTTGCCTTCCGAGTCGCGCAGGGTGACGAGGAGGCGAGACGCCCGGTGCAGCCGGAATCGGACCACCAGGGCACCGGCCTCGGCCGAGACCCGGTGCCGGCGCGTCCGGTGGCGCGGCGTGAGCCGGTCCTGCCAGCTGCTGACCCGCCAGACCCGGGTCGGCGCCGGCGCAGCGGTCGGCCCGGTGGGGGCAGTTACGGGGTCGGCCGTCGGAGCGGGCACCGGCGCCGTCGTGGGCGTCGGGCCGGGCGTGGACGCCGGCCCGGACCAACCGTCCGGGGCGACCGGCGCGAGGAACACCGAGCTGGCGAGGTTCCAGTGCGACGCGAGCCAGCTGCCCGGCGGCGGCGCCACGTTGTAGTAGTCGTCGCCGTTGCAGTCGAGCAGCGGCTCCTGCGACGAGGCGCACTGGAACGTGAGGCTTGCACCCGAGCCGTCGTCGTAGCAGAGCCGGTCGTACTCGTCGGTGCAGTGCCATGCGCCGTTCGAATGCGGTGCCGCCAGGTTCACGGCGCCGAGCATGTGGGCGATCTCGTGCGCGGCGACCGACGCGGTGCCGCCCCAGCAGCCGCTGTCGACGCGCGCGTAGGTCGGGCCGTTGTTGGCCGGGTTGGTGGCGTCGGGGCGGGCGTCGCCGGCGACGTACGCGATGCCGCAGTACGTCGTCGCGTCGGTCCAGACGACGTACTTGCGGTCGGGCCGGTCGAACCCCTGCGCGGCGAGCTCGGCCCGCGTCGCCCCCAGCGAGTCGTCGCCCGCGGCGGAGAGCACGACGTGCGCCACCGAGAGGCTGCAGCCCGGGTCGGTGACCCATCGGAGGTGCCGGGTCCCGCCGTC
The DNA here is from genome assembly GCA_035489715.1 of Actinomycetes bacterium. Classification (NCBI taxonomy): domain Bacteria; kingdom Bacillati; phylum Actinomycetota; class Actinomycetes; species Actinomycetes bacterium. The sequence continues at coordinate 4,110 of DATHAP010000097.1, read as the reverse complement.
GCGTGCCGCCGACGCGGCGTAGGCCTGGTCGGCGCCGGCCGCATATCCGCGGACCAGCTCCACCACGGCCGCGTAGCGGTCGGTGCGGTCGGCAGCGACCGCGTAGACGGCCTGCAGCCGCGGACCGGAGGTGCCGTCGCCGTAGCAGGGCACCTCACCGGCGGCTGCGGTCACCTCGTCGTCGGCGGCCTCCTCGCGGGCGAGGAGCTCGGCCGTGGTCGGACGGTGCCGGACGTCGACCCCGGCCGGGGCCGCGTCGGGGCCGTGTGAGCAGTCGGCGGGCCCGTGGTCGCCCTCGACGTGGAATCCGCCCGGGCAGTCGCCGTGGTGGTCCAGGCCGGTGAGCACGACACCTGCGGCCCGCCGGTCCACCACCGTGCCGGCGCTGCCCGGCGTGGCCATGCCGGCGACCAGCAGCGTCGCCAGCACGGCGGCCAGCGCAGCACCCAGCGCCGCCCAGGGGGCGGTCGGGCGGCGCAGGCGGGGCATGCGGGGCTCCGGGCTCGGTGACGGCGGTCACCTGTGGATCGGCACCCCGGCGGTGGCACCTGAAGCAAAGGCGCGGTCAAGCCTGGGCGGGCGCCGCACCGGCCGCCCGGCGCCGGCGCCGGACCACCACGGCGGCCAACGCCGCCAGCGCGCCGAGGCCGGCGAGGCCAGCAACGCCGGCCGCACCTGCGAGCACCGGGCGCAGCCCGTCGTCGACCTGGACCGAGGATCCCGGCCGAGGGGTCGTCCCGCCCCCCAACGGGCGTTCGCCGGCGGCGAGCTCGCGGCTGCCCCCGCACAGCGAGCCCTCGAGGTGCCCGTCGACCCGGTCGGCGAACACGAGGGCCGGCCGGCCCTGGGTCAGCTCGAGGCCGCACGACGCGCCGCTGCGGGCGGTCTCGATGCCCTGCCGCTGGGCGACCGCGCCCTTGTGCACGGTGTCCACGTCGAAGACCAGGACCGCCGGGTCGTCGGACGACGAGAGGCCGAGGAGCACCGTCGGGTCGTGCCGCTCGATCAGCGTGCCGGTGAAGGCGACGTCGCTCCTGGCGAGCAGCTCCCGGTCCGCGGGAGCCTCGACGCACGAGCATGCCATCGCCGCGCCGGCCGGGAGCAGCACCACCACCGCGGCCAGCAGCGCGGCAGCCAGCGAGCAGCGCAGCAGCCTGGGGGCAGTCATGCGGGTGGGACGCGGGCGCCCCCGTCCCGGTTCCCCTCCCCTGCCCGCCGCGTCAGCTCGGCCCAGAGGTCCGCGACCCGGTCCCGGAGCGAGTCCAGGTCGCCGTCGTTGGCGACGACCAGGTCGGCGGCCGCGAGCCGGCGGTCCCGGGACGCCTGCGCGGCGACCCGCGCCCGGGCGTCGGCCTCGGGCATGCCCCGCTGCCCGACCAGGCGACGTACCTGCGTGTCCTCCGCCACGTCCACGACGACGACCAGGTCGTAGAGCGGCTGCAGGTCCTGCTCGACGAGGAGCGGCACGTCGTGCACCACGACCGCCCCGGGCGGCGCCGCGTGCGCGATCTCGGCGCTGCGCCGCCGGACGTAGGGGTGCACGATCGACTCGAGGGCGGCCCGCCGCGCCGCGTCGGCGAAGACCAGGCGGCCCAGGGCCGGCCGGTCCAGCGACCCGTCCGGGGCGAGGACACCGGCACCGAACTCGTCGACCACCGCCGCGAGGCCCGGCGTCCCCGGGGCGACCGCCTCGCGGGCCAGCACGTCCGAGTCGACGACGACGGCGCCCTGGGCGGCCAACAGCCGCGCCACCTCGCTCTTGCCGGAGCCGATGCCTCCGGTGAGGCCGACCTGGAGCGTCACGGGCGCGACGCTAGCGCGACCTGGCCGAGGCGCTCGCCGCGGCGCTCCGGCCGGCGACGGCGCGCCGGGCGGCGCCGGCCAGCCAGGCCAGCAGCGCCTCGAGGGGGCCGCGCCCGACCTGGGTCCGCCAGAGCGTCGCGACCGCCAGACCGACCAGCACGTGCGCCCACCACAGCCGGGCGCGGTCCGTCGCGAGGAGCGGGCTGCCGTCGGCCAGGGCGAGGACGTGCGCCGTGTAGAGCGTGAGGGTCATGCTGCCGGCCGCCGCGAACGGCAGGACGAGCAGCCGGGGCAGCACCCGCACCAGCAGCAGGCACGCGCCCAGGACGGCCAGCGAGCTGCCGGTCGTGTGCACCAGGTCGAGAGTGGTGCCGCTGTGCGGGGCCGAGACGACCAGCCACCGCCAGTCCTCCCGGGGCGTGGTGCCGAACATCCCGGTCCGGAGCGCCTCGTCGACCTGCTCCGGGCCGCTCCCCACCGTGCGGGCCAGCCGCTCGACGCCCCCGACCTGGGCGAGCAGCCAGGCCGAGGCCGCCTTGGCCGTCACGGCGGCGACCAGGCCGGCCACCAGCAGCCGGGTGGCGGAGCCGGCGCGGCGCAGGTCGCTGCGACCGACGGCGAGGCCGGCGAACAGGTACGTCGTCCAGGTCAGCACGGGATAGGTCCCGGTCAGCAGCAGCTCGACCAGCAGGTCGCGGCCCCAGGGCTCGGCGATCGGGGTCGGGTCGACGTGCTGGCGCAGCAGGTGGCTGGCGACCGGTGTCAGGATCGCCGCCCCCGCGGCGAGGAACCACAGGGTGCGCGGGCGCAGCCCCAGCACCGGCAGCGCCACCAGGAACAGCAGGCCGTAGTAGGCGAGGATCACCAGGGGCGGCGAGTCGACGCGGCCCAGCAGCAGGCCGAGGGCGACCAGGGCGAACGCCCGCACCGCGACACCGGCCCGCGCCGCCCACAGGACGCGCCCGGCCGGCGGGGTGCGACCGCCGGCGACCAGGGCGAGCGAGACGCCGGCGAGCAGCGCGAACAGCGCCGACGCGCGGCCGGCCGCCACCGCGTGCGAGAGGTGGGTGCTGCCGTCCGGGTCGGTCGAGGGGAAGATGTGGGTGGCCGCCATGCCGATCAACGCCACGCAGCGCGCGACGTCGATGCCGGTCAGCCGGCCCGCGCTGGCACCACGGACCTGCAGCACCTGGTCATGGTAGGTGCGGGCGCCTCCACACCAGCTCCGGACGCACCGAGGCCCCGCACCGAATGGTGCGGGGCTCGGTGCGCGGCTCGGCGCTGCCTGCTCGGTGGCGACTACTTGTCGCCGGTGAGCTTCTCACGCAGGGCGGCCAGCGCCTCGTCGGAGGCGAGGGTCCCGCCACCGCCACCGCCATCGCCGCCGGTGGTCTCGTCGGTCTCTTCGACCGCGGGCGCCTCGGACGAGTAGGTGGAGGGCGTCCCGCTCTCCAGGCCCGCCTCCTGCTCGGCCTTCTGCGCCTCGACGACCTGCTTCATGTGCGCCTCGTAGCGGGTGCGGGCCTCGGCGTACTGCCGCTCCCACTCGGCCTGCTGCTCCTCGTGCCCGGGCAGCCAGTCGTTGGTCTCCGGGTCGAAGCCCTCGGGGTATTGGTAGTTGCCCGCCTCGTCGTAGGACGCCGACATGCCGTAGAGCGTCGGGTCGAACGACTCGTCGCCGGCCGTGGGCTGCACGCCCTCGTTGGCCTGCTTGAGCGAGAGGGAGATGCGGCGACGCTCGAGGTCGATGTCGATGACCTTGACGAAGATGTCGTCGTTGACCTGCACGACCTGCTCGGGGATCTCGACGTGGCGCTCGGCCAGCTCCGAGATGTGCACCAGGCCCTCGATGCCCTCGTCGACCCGGACGAACGAGCCGAAGGGCACCAGCTTGGTGACCTTGCCCGGCACGACCTGGCCGATCTGGTGGGTGCGGGCGAACTGCTGCCAGGGGTCCTCCTGCGTCGCCTTGAGTGACAGCGAGACCCGCTCGCGGTCCATGTCGACGTCGAGGACCTCGACCGTGACCTCCTGGCCGACCTCGACGACCTCGGACGGGTGGTCGATGTGCTTCCAGGACAGCTCGGACACGTGGACGAGACCGTCGACACCACCGAGGTCGACGAACGCGCCGAAGTTGACGATCGACGAGACGACGCCCTCGTTGGCCTGCTTGAGCGACAGCGAGATGCGACGACGGTCGAGGTCGATGTCGATGACCTTGACGAAGATGTCGTCGTTGACCTGCACGACCTGCTCGGGGATCTCGACGTGGCGCTCGGCCAGCTCCGAGATGTGCACCAGGCC
>DATHAP010000096.1 GCA_035489715.1 Actinomycetes bacterium | reverse complement strand
CATCGAGTGAACGAGCGGGACGTCCCAGCGCTCGGCGGCCAGCCAGGAGACCTGCCCGGAGAGCCAGTAGTGGGAGTGGACCAGGTCGTACCAGCCGGGCGGGCGGGCGGCCTCCAGGCGCATCAGGCCGGAGGTGAACGCGCACAGCTGGGCCGGCAGGTCCTCCTTGGCCAGGCCCTCGAAGGGGCCGGCGGTCACGTGGCGCACGGTGACGCCGGGAACCAGCTCGACAGCCGGTGGCAGGTCCGAGCTGGTGGCCCGGGTGATCAGGTCGACCTCGACGCCCAGGGCGGCCAGCCGGCGGGAGAGCTCGACGACGTACACGTTCATGCCGCCGGCGTCGCCGGTGCCGGGCTGGTCGAGGGGGGACGTGTGGACCGTGACCATCGCCACGCGGCGCGGGAGCGAAGCGCGCCCGCGCATCAGCGTCGTCGTCACGCGTCAACCACCTCCGCCTGGACTGGAACCGCGGATCATCGTGCCCGATTCCCTGGCCGGGAACCGAATGGAGGCACCCCGGCCCGGATCCGTGCCGGCGTGAGCGTGTGAGGATGCCGCCATGAGAGGGGCAGCGAGGTGACCGGCGGCACAAGCGGAGTGGCGGTGGTCACCGGCGCGAGCAGCGGCATCGGGGCGGCCACCGCGCGCCGGCTGGTCGCTGAGGGCTTCGAGGTCGTCGCGGCGGCCCGGCGGCGGGACCGCCTGGACGCGCTGAGCGCCGAGACCGGGGCCCGCGCGGTCACGCTGGACGTCACGTCGCCGGACTCGGTGGCGGCAATGGCGGCCCAGGTCCCCGAGGCGACGGTCCTGGTCAACAACGCCGGGATGGCCCTCGGGATGGACCCGGTCGCCGAGGCCGACCCGGACGAGTGGCGGGCGATGTACGAGGTCAACGTGGTCGGCGCGCTCCGGGTCACCCAGGCCCTGCTGCCGGCGCTCGTGCGCAGCGGTGCCGGGCACGTGGTCGTCATGGGCTCGACCGCCGGCCGGATCGTCTACGAGGGAGGCGCCGGTTACGCCGCGGCCAAGCACGGCGCGGCCGTCCTGGCCGAGACCCTGCGGCTGGAGCTCAACGGGCAGCCGGTCCGGGTGACCGAGATCGCCCCCGGCATGGTCGCCACCGACGAGTTCTCGCTCACCCGGTTCCGCGGTGACGCCCAGCGGGCGGCCAAGGTGTACGAGGGCGTCGCCGAGCCGCTGACGGCCGACGACATCGCCGACTGCGTGGCCTGGTGCGTGACCCGCCCGGCCCACGTGGACGTCGACCTGCTCGTCGTGAAGCCGCTGGCCCAGGCCGCCCAGCACAAGGTGGACCGCCGGTCATGACGGTCGTGCTCGAGACCGAGCGGCTCGTCGTGCGGGACTGGCAGCAGCCCGACGCGGAGCGGCTCTACGACATCTACTCCCGGCCCGACGTGGTGCGCTACCTGGGCGCGGCACCGGCCGTGATGGCTTCGCTGGCCGCGGCGTGCGAGCGGATCGACCGGGCCGACCTGCGCAACGGCTCGGACCGGGAAGCCGGCCGGCCGACCGGCTGGTGGGCGGTGGAGGTCCGCGAGACCGGCGTCGTCGCCGGCACCGTCGCGCTGGTGACGGTCGAGGCCTCGACCGACCCGGACGCCGAGGTCGAGGTGGCCTGGACGCTGCACCCGGACAGCCACGGCAACGGCTACGCGAGCGAGGCGGCGCGAGCGGTGCTGGCCCGCGGGCATCAGGCCGGGCTCACCGAGATCCTGGCCCTCACCGACCCCGCGAACACGCCGTCGCAGGCGGTCTGCCGCCGGCTCGGGCTCCACCTGGACGGCACCAGCGAGGCCTACTACGGCAAGCCGCTGCTGGTCTGGGTCAGCCGGGCAGCGACGTAGCCGACGGGTCGGGGGACGACCTGGCCAGCGGGAGCTGCAGCGCCGCCAGCCGGACGCTGTCGGATGCGCTGGGCCGGCGGTCCAGCCGCTCCTGCAGCAGGCTTCCGGCCTGCTCGGTCCGGCCCGCTCGGACCAGCGCGGCGAGGAGGGTGTCCTCCAGCACCTCGCGCTGTGCCCGCGAGCCGCCGAGTCGCTTCCCGTGCGCAGTCACCCGGGCAACGGCGTCGGCTGCCGGTCCCGGCCGGTCCTCGAGCAGGTCGGCGAGCGCGCCGGCGAGCGGCGGCAGCACCTCCGGTCCGCCGGGGGCCACCTCGTCACCCGTGGCGTCCTCGAACCGCCGGGCCATCGCCCGCAGTCCTGGCACGTCGCCGGCGCAGGCCAGACCCAGCGCAGCGTGCCATCCCACGAACAGGAACGGCGGCGACTCCGCGACTGCACCGGCCCGCTCCCCGAGCAGTCCGCCGGACGGGTCCTCGCCCGCGGGGACCAGCCCCGCGAGCTTGAGCCGCCAGGCGTAGGAGGCCCCGTTGCTCAGGTACCAGTTCTCGTCGCCGTCCGGGCCGGCCAGCTCGACCAGCCGGCGCAGCACCGCCGCTCGGTCGTCCAGAGCCAGCTCGTGCAGACCGGCGTGCCACGAGAGGTGCGGCAGGTAGGGACCACCGGGACGCACCTGGTCGCGCACCCAGCGGGTGAGCCAGGCCAACCCGTCCTGGTGGTCGCCCCGCTCGAAGTGCACGTGCGCCGTCACGTGGCCGGCCGGGATGTAGCCGGGGCGGTCGGCGAGCACCTCGGCGGCGTACGCCTGCGCCTCGTCGAGCTCGCCGCGCTCCTGCGCGGCCATCGCCAGCATGCTCTGCACGAGGGGATGGGCGCCGTTGAGCCGGCGGCCCTCACGAACGAGTCGCTGGGCCTCCGCCCCGCCGTCCTCGCGGAACGCGAAGAGCACCGCGAACATCAGGGTGAACCGGGCGAGAAGATCGGTGGGGTGGTCGGCCAGGTAAGGGCCCCAGACCCGGTCGAGGGCCCACATCGGCTGGCCCAGCGACTCCTTCATCGCTGCCACGAACGCGTGTTCCCGCTCGCTGGCGTCGGCAGCCAGCCGCTCGGCCTGCGCGATCTCGACGTCGGCGTCGGCCTCGGCCTCGCCGTCCATGGCTGCGAGCGCCAGCAGGGCGTGCCCGACGGCCAGGTCGGGAGCCTGCTCGACGAGAGCGACGACGCGGTCCGGCCCGTCGAACGCGAGGTAGTCGTCGACGGCGGCGTCCCAGAGCGCCACCGCGTCGGCGTCGCCGGTGACCGGCAGTCCCCAGGCGTCTGTGCGTGCGCCCATGACGTCCCCCTGAACCCGAACGGCCCGAGGCCCCGAGGGTAGGTCAGCCGTCGAGCAGCCGCACCCGCAACCGGCGGAATCCCTTGCCCTTGCTCTCCACCTTCACGACCTCGATGCGCCCGATCTGGCTGGTCGACGCGACGTGCGTGCCGCCGTCGGCCTGGGTGTCGAGGCCCACGATGTCGACGATCCGCACCACCTCGAGGTCCGGCGGCAGCAGGTCCTGGGCGGTCCGGATGAGGTCCGGGTGCCGGGCGAAGGCCTCGTCGCGCGGCAGCGACCCGACCTCGATCGCCCGGTCGGCGGCGATCTCGGCCGCGCACGCCTCGGCGACCCGCTCCTTGAACCCTTCCGGCACCTCGGGCAGGTTGAAGTCCATCCGCGCCTCGAGCGGCTCCATGTTGCCGCCGGTGACCAGGGAGCCGAAGTCGCGGTAGACCACGCCGGAGAGCAGGTGCAGCCCGGAGTGGGTGCGCATCAGGGCCGTACGTCGCTCGTCCTCGACCGCGCCGCGGACCGCGGTGCCGGCCGGTGGCAGCGGGTCGCCCTCGGCGGGGACGAGGACGAGGTCGTCGCCGCGGCGGGCCCCGACGATGCGGGTCTGGACCCCGCCCCACAACAAGGTGCCGTGGTCGGGCGGCTGGCCTCCACCGCCGGGGTAGAACGCCGACCGGTCCAGGACGATGCCGTCCGGCGAGCTGTCGAGCACGGTGGCGTCCCACTCGCGCAGCGACTGGTCGTCGAGCTCGAGCCGGGTGGTGCGTCCAGCCTTTGGATGCGTCTCGGCGGCCATCGTCAGTAGGGGCCGTACGGGCCGTAGCTCGTGCCGCCGCCGCCACCGCTGACGGCCTTGAGCTTCGGCCGCACGTCGGCGAGGTAGACGCCGGCGGCCACCACGCCGATGACGTTGAGGAAGCTGATCGCACTGAAGAAGAAGACGATCGCCAGCAGGAACGCGACGACGAGGATCGCGACCCAGAAGACCTTCGTCTGGCGCCCGACGGCCGGGTAGAGCTGCGCGCGGTAGCGCAGGGCGTCGACGGCCGCGAAGCCGGTCAGGGCGAGCGCTCCGATGCCCAGCAGCAGCAGGACGAAGCTCTGCACCGGGCCGAGGATGTCCACGGCGCCAAGCCTAGCCCGACGTGGGAGGGCCGACCCGCGTCGCGGTGTGCGCGTCGCGGGCCGGCCCGGTCGTGCGGCGGCGCTCGGTAGTCCCTCCGGAGGGACTACGCGGTCATGACACCGCGGATCGTCTCCGGAGGGACGGCCAGCGTGGCTTTCGTCAGCTGCCGGTCTTGGCGGCGGCGGCCTTGGTGGCCTTCCGCGCCGAGGTGGCCGTCTTGCGCGCCGACGTGGAGGCCGACTTGGTGGCCTTCTTGGTGCCGGCGGTCTGCTTGCGCGCCGTCGTGGTCGTGCCCTTGGCCGCCGAGCGGGTCGTGGCGGCGCCCTTCTTGGCGGTGGTCGTCGCGGCCTTGGTCCGGCGGACCGTGGTCGCGGCGTCCTTCTTCAGGTCCTGCGTCGCCTGCTGGCGGCGGATCCGGCCGACGACCTTGCGGCCGCGGGTCAGCAGCTCGACGTACACGGCGTCCGCGCGGTCCGCGACCTCGACGGCCGCCCCGACCGCCGCGGTCTGCGCCTTGGCCGGCAGGGCCGCGGTCTCGGCCTGCAGCGTCGACACGGCCCTCTCGACGTCCTTGCGCTCGATGCGCACGGTGCTGAGCTTGGCCGGGGCCTGACGGACGGTCTTGACGGCCAGGTCGCCGGCGCCGGCGACGACGTAGAACGGCTTGCTTCGGGTGATGGTGGTCAGGCTCATGGGTTCCTCCTGGGACGTGCCTGGGTGGTCTTCGTGGTCTTGGTGGCCGTCCCGCCCTTGGCGGTCGGCTTGTGGGTGGCCGGCTTCGACTTCTTGGCGGCGGTCGACCGCTTGGCGGTCGCCGCCCTCGGTGCGCCGCCGGCGGCCTTGCGCACCGCCGTCTTCTCGGCGGCCGACGTGGCGACGGTGGCCGCCGCGTGCTCGGCCCGGAACGACTCGTAGATGTCGAGCAGCACTCGCTTGTGCCGCTCGCCGATGCCGGTGTCCGCGAGCACTGCGGCCGTGACGTCGCCTCCACCGTGCTCCTCGTCGAGGATCCCGGCGCGGACGTAGAGCGTCTCCGCGGAGATGCGCAGACCCTTGGCGATCTGCTGCAGGATCTCGGCGCTCGGCTTCTTCAGGCCCCGCTCGATCTGGCTGAGGTAGGGGTTCGAGACGCCTGCGGACTTGGCGAGCTGCCGGAGCGACACCTGCGCGGACTCGCGCTGCTCCCGGATGTAGTCACCCAACGAGGTGACCTTCAGCGTTGCCATGCAGCCATCCTACCCCGGGTGCTAACTGCGGCAAGCAGCCGGCAAGCGCCTTTCCGGGTGACCCCTGTCACACCGGACGCACGGCGTCTCCCCCGTCCCCAGGCAGCAACCACTCGGCGCCGTCGGACGTGTCGCGCACCTCGACACCGGCCGCTGCGAGGCGGTCGCGGACCAGGTCGGAGGTCGCGAAGTCCTTGGCGTCTCGGGCCGACGTGCGCAGGTCGAGCAGCAGGTCGACGTACGGCGCGAGGGTCTCGCGCGGGTCCGCCGCGCCGACCGTGGCCAGGTCGCCGAGCCGGACGAGCATCGCGCGCAGCACCCGCCGCGCCTCGTCCCGGTCGTCGCTCTGCAAGGTGTCGGCGCTCCAGTCGGCGATCGCCTGCTCGAGGGCCAGCACCGCCTGCACGCACGCGTCGACGTCGCGGTCGGCGAGCGCCCGGTCGAACACGGTGCGGCACGACTCGGCCTCTGCCCGCAGCGAGGTGGCCGGTGCCCCGGCCACGACGCCAGTCGCAACCGGTCCGGGAGCGGCGGGCGCCCGGCCGGTCGACTGCTCGCCGCGCAGCAGGCCGCGCAGGTCGTCGAACGCGAGCAGCTGTCCGTCGGCGAACGTCGTCGTGCTGCCACGGCGCCGCACGCTGACCAGGCCGTTGCCGCGGACCTCGAGGGTGCGCGCCGACAGGTCGAGGATCGCGGCGGTGTGCTCGTCGACGCCCAGGACTCCTACCTCGTCCGGTAGGCCGGACTCCAGCACCGAGAGCCTCGGCTCGCCGAGGTAGCAGAAGCGGGTGTCGTGGGTGCCGCCCTCGGCGTTGTCGTAGTGGGGCACGACGGCCGCACGCAGCCCGGTCATCTCGCCCAGGAGGTCCAGCCCCTCGACCCAGGCCGGCTCGGCGCCGACCTTGTAGATCTCGTAGACCGGCACGGTGTGCGAGCCCAGGGTCAGCGCGGCCGCGCTGCCCATGACGACCGTGCCGCCGCGGCGGACCACGGCCGCCAGCGCGCCCGGGACGCCGGTGCCCGCCCACTGCTGCAGGGCGTACGTCGGGCTGCCCGGGCCGGCGAAGGCCCAGGCGGCCTGGTCAAGCAGGGCCAGCGCCCGCTCGACGGCGGCGGCGTCGCCGTCACGGCGCGGCCACCGGGCGACCTCGACCTGCCGGCCGACGCTCTGCGCGAAGTACTGCACGGTCCGGGTGACCAGCTCGTCGCGGTTCATCTGGAACGCGAACGGAGTGTCCAGCAGCACCGCGGGGCCGGCCGGGGCGGCCGCGAACACCTCGCGGTGCACGCGGACCATGGTCGGCGCGGTCTCGCCCGACCCCATGACGACGATGCGGCTCATCGACGTCCAGCCTCCACCCGCGCGGCCAGCGCCACCAGGTCGTCGGCGAGCCGCCCCGGGTGCTGCGCGTGCAGGTCGTGGTCGGCGCCGACGTACCACGAGACGACGGCGTCGGGCAGCAGGGCGAGCGCCAGCTCCGGGCCGCGCCGTCGCGGGTCGCTGCCGTCCGGGCCGTCCTCCCCGACCGCGGGCGCCACCAGGGTGGGCACGGTGACTCCGGGGAGCTGCTCGGTCACGTCGTCGGCCCACAGCGAGTGCAGGATCTCGCGGTGGTGGTCCCGGCGGAGCGCGGGCTGCGCCGTCCCGTCGGGCCGGACCCGGAAGTTGCCGAGCGTCCCGTCGACGCCCTCCTGTGGCCAGTCGGGGTGCCAGGCGCGGAACCGCCCGGCCAGCTCGGCAAGCGGCTGCGGCGGGAAGACCGGCGGGGCCAGCTCGGCCCAACAGTCGTCGAAGGTGGGGTAGCGCTCGCCCAGCGAGATCCACCCACCGTCGACGAGACCCACGCCGGACACCATGCCGTGGCGTGCCGACAGCGAGACGACGACGTTGCCGCCCCACGACTGGCCGACAGCCACCGGGGCCCGGTCCCCGGTCAGGCCCAGCGCCCTGATGAGCGAGAGCAGGTCGTCGGCGCAGCGGTCCGTCGTGTAGCCGGCCACAGTCTCCTCCGACCGGCCGTGCCCGCGCTGGTCGACGGCGACAACCTCGTGCCCCGCCGCCGCGAGCCGGCGGGCCACGCCGTCCCACACCCGGGAGTTCGACGAGAGACCGTGCACCAGCAGCAACGGCCGGCCCGGCCCTTCGGCACGACGCAGGGCCAGCCGGGGGCCGCCGGGCAGGGCGACCTCGTCGTCACGCAAGGCGTCGTCGGTGCTCACTGCTCACCTTCGGTCGCGGTCCAGCTCGCGGATGAGGTCGAGCGCCGCGGGGTGCACGGCTTCGGACCAGCCCGGTGTGGGTGCACGTGGTCGGGAGGAGGTCGGCGGTCAGGCCGGCGCGTACGGCGAGGCGAGCTCACCACCCCAGCTCTCGGCGGCGGGCGCGACGACCGCCGCCCCGACGACGACCCGGTCGCGGCGCCCGCCCACCCGCCCGGAGCAACCGGTCGCCGGACACCGCCCGACCCGCCCTCGAGCTCGAGCAGCACGCCGTCGCCTCTCGCCGCACCGAGGTGGCCGTGGCACCGGTGCGCAGTCCACGCCGTCGTAGCCATGACCAGCGCGCGCGACCAGCGCAGCGTCCGGTGGCCCAACACGAGCCCTCCAGGGCCGGTGACCCGCCCCCGGCCGCGGACGAGGGTCGCCCCCGCCGCCGAGACCCCCTCGGCGGTCCCGCTGTCGTCCCGGCGCTCGGCGGCGTGGTCGCGCCGGCGAACCGCCTCCGCCCAGCCGACCCCGGCGGCCGCTGCCAGCAGCAAGGCCTTGCTGGGGATGCAGGCGACGTACGGGCACTCGCCGCCGACGCGGTGCCCCTCGACGACGGCGACGTCCGGCCCCGCGCCGGCCAGCCCCTCCGCGACCGGCTGGCCGCCGGAGCCGGCGCCGAGGACGACGACGACGTACTCGTCGGTGGGCACGGCGGGCCTCAGAGCACCGGGCGGACCGCGCCGACCGGCACCCCGCCACCGAGAAGCGCCGCCGTCTCCTGGTCGTCGAGCACGGCGGCCTCCACGCCGAGGGCCCGCAGCGCAGCGGCCATGACCGGCGGCCGGGCCCGCTGACCCCCGTCGTCGATCTTGAGAGCGACGGCGCGCCCGTCCGGCAGGGCTGCGGCGTAGACGCCTTCGGCCCCGTCCTTGGCGACCAGCCCCGGGACCCCGGCGACCAGTGCGGTCACGTCGCGCCGGGTGCCGCCGAGCCACTCGGGGTGCCGGCGGATCGCGGCCGCCACCCGGTGCTCCGCGGTGCCGGCCGGTGCGGTCGCGACTGCCGCGAAGGCCCGGGCCAGGCCGGTCAGGGAGAGTGCGAACAGCGGGGCGCCGCAGCCGTCGACGCCGACCACCGGCGACTTCTCGCCGGCCAGCCGCTCGACCGTCGCGCGCAGCGACTGCTGCAGGGGGTGGCCGGGGTCGCGGTAGCTGTCGATCGGCCAGCCGTTGACCACGCAGGTCGCGAGCATCGCGGCGTGCTTGCCCGAGCAGTTCATGACCAGGGGCGAGGTCGTGCCGCCGGCAGCGACGTACGCCAGCTTCTCCACCTCGTCGACGGGCAGGTCGGGCGGCGTCTGCAGGTCGGTCTCGTCGAGGCCGGCCGAGGCGAGCACCCGGCGCACGCCGTCGAGGTGGAAGGACTCACCGGAGTGGCTCGCCGCGGCCAGGGCCAGCAGCTGGCCGTCGAGGTCGAGGCCGAGCTCCAGCAGGCCGACGGCCTGCAGCGGCTTGTTCGACGAGCGGGGGAACACCGGCGCGTCCGGCTCGCCGCGCTCGAGCAGCCGGGAGCCGTCGGCCGCGAGGGCGACCAGGCTGCCGCGGTGGCCGCCCTCGACGAACCCGGAGCGCACGACCTCGGCGAGCAGGACTGAGGGCATGGGGAGGAGCGGCTCGCGGGTCTAGCGCTCGGCCAGCAGGTCGTCGACGGAGGCCGCGCCGGACTTGTAGCGGTCGGCCACCTCCGTGGTGAGGGAGTCCATGACCTGCTGCACCCGGCGGCGATCCTCCGAGACGGCGTGCTCGAAGCCCTCGAGGCGCTCGACGGCGGCGCGCAGCTCCTCGTCGGAGCGGCCCTGGACGTCGGAGACCCCGATGTCGGCGATCACCTGCTCGACCAGCCGGCGGTGCTCGTCGACCCGGGACGGCTCCACGCGCAGGAACCGGCCGAGACCGTGGTCGCTGCGGGCCGAGTCGCCCAGGACCTGGGCGAGGTGGTCGACGATCTCCTCGCCGCCACCGGACCGACGGGCCAGCTCGGCCCGCAGGATGTCCATGCGTCCCTGGAGCATCCGCCGGACGTACGAGAGGTCGGCCTCCTCCTGCTCGGCCTCGCGCCGACGGCTGCGCAGCTCGTCGATGCCGAGGTCGCCCAGGCCGGACGCGAAGCCCTCGCCGAGGACGCGGTCGATGCGCCGCCGACCGTTCGGGTAGGGCGTCGCAGGCGTCTCGCTCATGTCGCCACTCTAGGCAGTTTGACCTGGCGGCGGTCCTTGACGGCCAACATCGCGCGGGCGCCGTCGGTCGACATCGGCGGCCGCTGGGCCAGCCGGGCCAGCTCGGCGGCCCGGGCCACGAGCTCCTCGTTGCCGGTGACCGGCCTTCCCCGGGCGAAGGTCAGGGTGTCCTCCATGCCCACCCGGAGGTGGCCGCCGGCCGACAGCGCGGCCAGCGAGACCGGCAGACCGGTGCGCCCGATGCCGGTCGCCGACCACGAGCACCCGGCAGGCAGCGCCTGGACCGCGGCGACCAGCGCCTCGGCCGTCCCGGGCATCCCGCCGGGCACCCCCATCACCAGGTCGCAGTGCACCTGGCCGCCGTAGGGCGCGCCGTAGGTGTCGAGCAGCCGGTGCATGCCCGCGACGTGGCCGAGGTCGAACAGCTCGAACTCGGGCACGACCTCCCGCGCCTGGGTCTGCTGGTAGAGCTCGGCCATGAACGGCCACGGGTTCAGGAACACGTCGTCGCCGAAGTTCACCGTGCCGCAGGTCAGCGAGCAGGAGTCCGGCTCGGCGTCGAGGACCCGCAGCCGGTGCTCCAGCGGGTCGTGGACCGAGCCACCGGTGCTGAGCTGGACGACCATCGTCGTCGCCTCGCGCAGCGCCGTCACCGTGTCGCGAAGCCGCTGCAGGTCCAGCGTCGGGCGGGCGTCGGCGTCCCGGATGTGCACGTGCACCAGGCCGGCGCCGGCCGCCTCGCACGCCACGGCCGTCTCGACGAGCTCGCCGAGCGTGACCGGCAGGGCCGGCACGTCGGTCTTTGCGGTCTCGGCGCCCGTGGGCGCCACGGTGATCAGGGTCTCGGTGCGGGAGTCCACGGGCCGCATCGTGCCACGCCCCGGCGCCCGTCGCCCGGGCCGGCGGGCCGTCGGCCGGTGCCGGGCGGGCCGGCCCGGAAAGGCCGCGCGGGCCGCTCAACAAACGGCGCTCATCTGCCGATGCCATGAAGACGTCCGGTGGCGGAAGTGCCCGTTCCCGCCGCCGGCGAGAGCTGCGACGCGCCTACCTGTCGAACCGGGGAAGGAGGAACTCAGTGCCCGAGGGTGCCCTCCTCACCAACACCGTCGAGGCCGCGCTGGTGGACCTGGCGGAGTCCCGGTCGACCGGCTGCCTGGTCGTGCGCGACCATGAGGGGGACGAGGCCGAGGTTTTCCTCCGGGACGGCCAGGTCTACGCCGTCTCCGTGCCCGGTCGCCGGGTGATGCTCGGCGTGCGGCTGATGTCCTCGGGCGCCCTGACCCCGGAGGCCCTCGCCGAGGCGCTGGAGATCCAGCGCACCGAGCTGCAGGGCTGGCGGCTCGGCGAGCTGCTCGTGCACCTGGGCTACGTGGAGCTCACGGTCGTCGAGGAGTTCGTCGTCGAGCACCTCAAGGACGCCCTGGCGGACCTGTTCGGCTGGCCGGTCGCCGCCTGGAAGTTCCGCAAGAACAAGAAGACCCGCCAGGACGTGGCGCCGCCCACCGAGGTGTCGACCCTGATCGACGAGCTGCGCGCCCGGGCCACCACCTGGGAGCAGATCCTCGCCGCCATCGGCGGCCCCGACGGCGCGCCGCAGCTGGACTCCGGCACCCCGTCCGACGAGGTGCCGCTCGGCCCGAACGAGTGGGCGCTGCTGTGCAAGGTCGACGGCTCCCGCAGCGTCGCCGACCTGGCCGGTGAGTGCGGCTTCACCCTCTTCGAGGCCGGTCAGGTCGTGGCCCGTCTGGCCGAGGCCGGTCTGGTCGCGGTGCCGGGTGCCGCAGAGGTCGAGCAGGTCGAGGTCGAGCTGGCGGAGGTCGAGGACGTCGCCGACCTCGAGCCGGTCGACGAGGCCGGTCCGGAGCTGGTGCTGCCGCTGGTCACCGCTCAGGAGACCGACGCCCGCGAGCAGGCCGAGCGCGAGCAGGCCGAGCGAGAGCACGCCGAGACCGCGGCCGCGGCGGAGGCAGCCGTGGCGGCGGCCGCCGCGGCAGGCGCGGCCGCCGAGGAGGCGCACCGGCAGGCGGTCGCTGACGAGACCCGGGTGACCGCCGAGAACAAGCGGCTGCGCGAGGCGGAGATCCTGCACCAGGAGCTGGAGGCGCTGGCCCGGCGGGAGGCGACGGCCCGCCAGGAGCGGGCTGCTGCGCGGCGCCACGCCCGCGAGGAGGAGGCCGAGCGCACCCGCGCGGTGCGCGGCGACGCCGAGCGCCACGAGGTCGAGGCGCAGGCGTGGGCCGACCACGCGTCCTGGCTGGCCGACCAGCGCCGGTCGGTCGAGCAGTACGCCTGGACCGACCACGTCCGCTGGCTGGCCGCCGAGCGGGCCGGCGTCGAGGACCAGGCCTGGGCGGACCACGCCGGCTGGCTCGAGGGTCAGCGCCGGGCCGTGGAGGAGCAGGCGTGGGCCGACCAGGTGGCCCGGACGAACGCGGACCGAGCGGCCGCCGAGGACGCTGCCTGGGCCGAGCACGCCGAGCACCTTGCGGCCGAGCGGGCCGCCGCCGAGGAGCCGGCCTGGGCCGAGCACGCCGAGCGGTTCGCGTTCGCCGAGGCCCAGGCCGAGACGGTCCGGCTGGCGGCCGCGGCCGAGGCCGAGGCGGCCCGGCTGGCCGCGCAGCAGCAGGAGCACGAGCGGGCCGAGGCGGAGCGCGAGGCCCGCGAGCAGGCCGAGCGCGAGCTCGCCGCCGAGGCCGAGCGTCGCGCCCAGGAGCTCGCCGCCGAGGCCGAGCGTCGGGCCCGGGAGCAGGCCGCCGAGGCCGAGCGCCTCGCGCGCGAGCAGGCCGATGCCGAGCGGTTGGCTGCCGAGGCGGCCGAGGCGATCGCCGCGGACGAGGCGGCACGGGTCGCCGCGGAGCACGCGGCGGCCGAGGCCCGGGCGGCGGCGGAGCGCGAGAGCGAGGCCCGGCGGCAGGCGGCTGCCGAGCTGGCCCGGCTGACAGCGGAGGAGGAGGTCCGTCAGTCCGCCGAGGCGCAGGCCCAGGTCGCTGCCGAGCAGGAGGCCGCCCGCCAGGCGGCAGAGCGAGCGGCCGTGGACCGTACGCCGGTCATGCAGCCACCGGCCGGACCCTCCGACGACGACGTCGCCGCCGGTGCGGCCCGGGCTGCGCAGGCCGCGAGCATGCTCACCGAGCTCAACCGGGACATGCCGGTGCACAACGACGATCCGGTGGACGGACCGCCCGCCGAGGCACCCGCACCGACACCGACGCCGGTGGCCGCCGACGTCCACGACCCGGCCGACGAGCCGGCCCCGATGGTCGCGCGCGACCACACCGACACCGCGATGCTGCTGCGCGAGCTGTCCAGCCTCGGGTTCGGCGCCGATGACGAGAGGCCCGCAGGCCCGGCGCCCTCGGCTGCGCCGCGCCGGGTGCAGCCGTCGGCCGACAAGAAGAAGCGCAAGGGTCTCTTCGGTCGCGGCTGAGCGCGCCGACCGGTGCGCCAGGATGGGCCGGTGCGCGCGGTGGTGCAGCGGGTCAGCGAGGCGAGCGTGCTCGTCGACGGCGTGGTCGTGGGCGCCATCGACCGTCCGGGCTTGTGCCTGCTCGTCGGCGTGACCCACGACGACACCGTCGACACCGCGGCCGGGCTGGCCGTCAAGGTCCACGAGCTGCGCATCCTGCGCGACGAGCGGTCGGCGGCGCAGACCGGTGCACCGTTGCTGGTGGTCAGCCAGTTCACCCTCTACGGCGAGACCCGCAAGGGCCGGCGACCGACCTGGAACGCCGCCGCGCCCGGCCCGGTCGCCGAGCCCCTGGTCGACCACCTGGTCTCGGTGCTGCGCGAGCGCGGGGCAGAGGTGGCCACCGGTCGGTTCGGCGCGGACATGCGGCTGGCGCTGGTCAACGACGGCCCGGTCACGCTGCTCGTCGAGATGTGACCGTTCAGGCGGGGACGAGGATCTCCTGGCTCGCCGCGACCGCGCCCGCGACGAGATCGGCGTCGACGGGCGTCGACCGCTTGACGACGGCGAGCGCGATCGGCCCGAGCTCGAAGTGTCGTGCCGACGTCGTGACCCGCCCGACCTCGCGGTCCGCCATCAGGACCGGGTCGCCGTGGGCCGGCAGCTCGGAGTCGGACCCGTCGAGATGCAGCAGGACCAGCCGGCGGGGCGGGCGGCCCAGGTTCTGCACCCGGGCCACCGTCTCCTGGCCGCGGTAGCAGCCCTTGTCCAGGTGCACGGCCGACGGGATCCAGCCGACCTCGTGCGGGATCGTGCGGTGGTCCGTCTCGAGCCCGAAACGCGGCCGTCCGGCCGCCACCCGGAGCGCCTCCAGGGCCCAGACCCCGGCCAGATCGCCGGCGAGGGCGTCAGCGAGCTCCTCGCGACGTACGAACGACTCGACGCCCTCAGGCACCCGGCGGGTCACCACACCGGGGAAAGCCTCGGGCCGCAGCACCACCGCGTGGGACGGGGTCAGGTCCTCGACCTCGACCTGGGACCAGAAGCGCATCGAGTCGAGGAAGCGCACCAGCTCCGCCGCGGCGCCGGGCTCGACGTGGGCCCAGGTGGCGGTGCCGTCGTCGACCAGCGCCAGGGCGTGCTCGACGTGGCCGTGCGGCGAGAGGAGCAGCGCCTCGGTGGGCTCGCCGGGGGCGAGGTGCTCGAGGTGCTGCGAGGTCAGCGAGTGCAACCAGGTCAGCCGGTCCGGCCCGGCGACCCGCACCACGTCGCGGTGCGAGATGTCGACCGACGCCTCGCCGGCGACGATGAGACGCTGCTCGCGGTAGGGGTCGCCGTAGTGCGCCGCGACGCCGGCGTCGGGGGGATCGGCGGCGACGGCACCGGGACGGGCGAGCGCGGGACTGGTCACGACGAGCACGCCTGGCACCGGCCGTAGATCGCGAAGTGGGCCACGTCGGTCTGGAACCCGTGCTGGTCGGCGAGTCTTCCCACCAGCCCGTCGGCGAGCGACACGTCGGTCTCGGTGACCGACCCGCAGTCACGGCAGACGAGGTGCAGGTGGTCGTCGCCGGTGGCCGAGTGGTAGGTGGGGGCGCCGTGCCCGAGGTGGGCGTGGGTGACCAGCCCGAGCTCCTCGAGCAGCTCGAGGGTGCGGTAGACGGTGGACAGGTTGACCCCGCGGGCGGTGCGCTGCACCTCGGCGCAGATCTCGTCCGGCGTGCCGTGCTGCAGGGCGACGACGGCGTCGAGCACGAGCTGGCGCTGCGGCGTGATGCGGTAGCCCCTGGCGCGCAGCGTGTCGTGCAGGTTCGGGTTCCCGGACAGGTCCGTCACGGCGGTCAGGCCCGCTCGAGGGTGGCGGAGAGGTGCGGCTGGATCGGCTGCCCCATCGCTGCCATGTCGTACGCCCACAGGAGCTTGCCCTCGACCAGGCCGTAGAGCCGGTGCCCGGCGGTGTACTCCTTCGCGGTCCGGGTGCGCGCCACGACGTCGGTGCGGAGCTCGATCTTGGCGCCGTCGGCCTCCCCGACGTAGATCTCGGCGAAGCCGGTCGGGTGGCTGAGCACCAGCTCGATCGAGCCGTCGGCGTCGGGCCGCCAGTAGCCGGTCTCCTGCGCCAGCGGCCGCACCTGCTCTCCCTGGTCGTCGAGCAGCCACGAGCGGCTCAGGTGGTGGACGAAGGGCTTGCCGGGCAGCTCGGTGAAGGTCAGCTCCTGCCCGAAG
This sequence comes from Actinomycetes bacterium, assembly GCA_035489715.1. Classification (NCBI taxonomy): domain Bacteria; kingdom Bacillati; phylum Actinomycetota; class Actinomycetes; species Actinomycetes bacterium. The sequence continues at coordinate 15,443 of DATHAP010000096.1, read as the reverse complement.
CGGAACTCCTCCACGGTGGGGTAGCCGCCCACCCCGACGCCCCGCCAGGTGCCGAGGAGCCACGAGACGGGGACCAGCTGCGGCGCCATGTCCGCGCGGATCTGCACGGTCAGCTCTCCCGCTGGCTCGGCTGGGTCGGCGGCGCCTCGGTCGCGGTCCAGATCCGCCGGATGGCCAGCCCCGCGACGAGGACGACCGCTGCGAACGCGGCCACCAGGGCGATGACGACGAGGCCTTCCAGCACGCCCCCGAGTCTACTGTGCAGCCATGCCCCGAACCCTGGTCGTGAAGGCGACCGCCGGGACCGACGCGCCCGAGCGGTGCGCCCAGGCGTTCACGGTGGCGGCGACCGCCGTGGCGAGCGGTGTGCCCACCTCGCTGTGGCTGACCGGCGAGTCGACCTGGCTCGCGCTGCCAGGTCGGGCCGCGGACTTCGAGCTGGCCGAGTCGGCCCCGCTCGACCAGCTGCTCGCGACGGTGCTCGAGGCCGGGACCGTCACGGTCTGCACGCAGTGCGCGGCCCGCCGGTCGATCACCGGCGAGTCGGTGCTGCCGGGGGTGCGGATCGCCGGGGCGGCGGTGTTCGTGTCCGAGGCGATGGCTGACGACGCGCAGGCCCTCGTCTACTGACCATCCCGGACCGGGAGTCCGTACCAGCCGGGACATCCGGCCGGCGTGACACGTGCCCCGGGAGATCACAGGCCGAGCAGCACGGGCGTGCCCGGGATGTCGTTGGCGATGAGCGCCGCAAGCGGTGTCGCGATGTCACGGGGCGAGAACAGGTCGGTACCGCCGTATTCCGCGATATCTGCGTGCCGCCACCATCGCATCCCGCTGATGAGCTCGGCGGCGAGGTCGCCATCGGACAGCGCGCCGCGGGGATCGAAGCGCGTGGTGCGGACGAGGAAGTAGTCGTTTACCAGCCCGTCGTAACCGTCCGCTCTGTCAGGAGCGGCGACCTCCTGGTGCCAGACGTGAGGCGGGTCGGCGTCAAGGACAAGCCCCGTCTCCTCGTGCAGCTCCCGGCGCAGTGCCGCCAGCGGCAGCTCACCGGGCTCCATGCCGCCGCCAGGAGCCGCCCAGACGACCGTTGCGCCCGTCGGTACAGCCGGATGCGGGAAGCGGAAGCGGCACAGCAGGACGGAGTCATCATCCGCAAGGATGACCGCCCGGACGGCACGCCTGAGCCTCGCCGTGGCAGGCGTCTCGTTCATGTACAGGGGATCAGGGGCGCCATCGGCCAGGCCGCAGACCGGTCATGGTCCCTTGTGCTCGGCGTCCCGCGCGCGTCAGCAGGCATTGCCGGCAGTGCGAGAGACATCAGGGAACCGTAGCTGGTCGGTCGCCGAGTCCAGGCGTGCGGCTCCGACCTCCACTCGGTTGCTCGCGTCGGAGTCCACGCGGCCGCCGGTCTGCCTAGCAGTGGCCCCAGAGCCCGACGTCGTCGCGCCGGGCCCGCGCCTCGATCTGGTCCAGCCGGTCCGCGTGCTCGGTCTGCGGCGGGTAGGCGATCGCCTCGGCCGCCCCGCGTCGCACCAGCTTGGCCTGCACGAACGTCCCGTCGGGCAGCCAGACGTCCCACAGCTCTCGCCCGTACTGGTCGCGCCGGCCACCGTCCTGGTAGGCCGCCGTCACCCGGAGGTCGACCGGCAGCGTGCGGGTGAGCAGCCGCGACGCCTCGGGGCCCCAGCACTCGACCGGGTAGCCCGGCCGCACCGTCTCGGGCGAGTCGACGCCGATGAGTCGCACCCGGAGGCGCTCGCCGCGACGTACGGCGATGAAGGTGTCGCCGTCGACGACCCGCTCGACCCGGGCCTGGAACGCGCGGCCCGGCGGCTTCGGATCACCGCTGACCGCCATCGGCTCGACCGCGGCAGGCGCGCCGAGACCGCACGCCACGCACAGCGCGAGCAGACCCGGAACCCCCATGACCGTCCCCCACCTCATCCGACCGATGCTGCCGCGCCCCTCGGACAGGGGCGCAGCAGCATGATCGGCGGGTGCGAGGGCCTCCTTGACGCTAGATCGCTACCTCGAGGTCCGCGACCTCGCCCAGGGCCGCGACGACCGGACGGTCGACCGGGTCGGCCCTGGGCGCGAGCGCGCGCACCGTCCACCGGCCCGGGGCCGCGAAGAAGCGGAACTGCCCGGTGGCCGAGGTCGGCACCTCGGCGGTGAACTCGCCGCCACCGTCGAGCAGCCGCACGTAGGCGTCGGAGACCGGCTCGCCGTCACGCACCACCACGCCCTGCACCAAGGCCGCCTTGTCCAGGTCGAGCCCCTCGGTCGAGGGGCCGCCCTTCGTCGCGCCGCACATCAGGACTCGTCCCCGAGCTCGATCGGCACACCGACCAGCGAGCCCCACTCGGTCCACGACCCGTCGTAGTTCTTCACGTTGGGCTGGCCGAGCAGCTCGTGCAGGACGAACCACGTGTGCGCCGAGCGCTCACCGATGCGGCAGTAGGCGATGGTGTCCTTGCCGAGGTCGACGCCCTTGCCGGAGTAGAGCGTCGCCAGCTCGTCGTCGCTCTTGAACGTGCCGTCGTCGTTGGCCGCCTGCGACCACGGGATGTTGCGCGCGGTCGGAATGTGCCCGGGGCGCTGCGACTGCTCCTGCGGCAGGTGGGCCGGCGCGAGGAGCCGGCCGGCGAACTCGTCGGGCGAGCGCACGTCGACCAGGTTCTTCTGGCCGATGGCCGCCTCCACCTCGTCCCGGAAGGCGCGGATCGAGCGGTCCTGGTCCTTCGCGGTGTACGTCGTCGCCGGTCGCTCGACGACCTCCGGGACCAGCTCACGCGAGTCCAGCTCCCACTTCTTGCGACCCCCGTCGAGCAGCCGGACGTCCGCGTGGCCGTAGAGCTTGAAGTACCAGTACGCGTAGGCGGCGAACCAGTTGTTGTTACCGCCGTAGAGGACGACGGTGTCGTCGGCGCCGATGCCGCGCTGCGTGAGCAGGGTCTCGAACTGCGCCTTGTCGACGAAGTCGCGTCGGACCGGGTCCTGCAGGTCCTTCTTCCAGTCCAGGCGCACGGCTCCGCGGATGTGGTTCTTGTCGTAGGCCGCGGTGTCCTCGTCGACCTCGACCAGGACCACCTTGTCGTCGTGCAGGTGGCTCTCGACCCAGTCGGCGTCGACCAGGACGCGCTCGCGGTTGCTGTCACTCATGCGGAGACCTCCGTGCGGTGGGTGGGGGACGGCGACTGGGGGCGCTGCTCGACCCTGCCACCACGCGCGCGGCGTGTCAGCAGGTAGAGCTCGCACCCGAGGCAGACGCCGAAGGCGGCGTTGAGGAAGGCGGCCGACAGTGCGGCCGCGGTGGCGGCGACGGCCAGGAGGCCGGAGCCGGCGGCCACCCCGAGCAACGCCGCGAGCGCGAAGACCAGCCCGACGGCCTGGGCAAAACGGACCGGTCGAGGGTCCTCGAGCTCGGTGGGGGGCGCGAGACGGGGCCGCACGAAGAGGCGGAAGGCGAGGGCGTACGGCGACCGGTCGACGGTCCCGAGCGCGAACACCACCGCCTGGGCCAGCAGCAGCCGCGTGCCGAACGTGCTGCCGGTGAGCAGGACCGTCGCCAGGACGACGGTGGTGACGGCGGCGACGACACGAGGGCCGCGCGGGTCGAGCGGGCGTGCGGACAGACGGGGGACGGGCACGGGGTGCTCCTGACAGGGGGCGCGAACGGGTGGGCGCGGGGTCAGGAGACGAGACAGAGAGCGGTGGCGACACGCAGCAGGTCGACGGCGCGCCTGCGGGTCAGCTCGGTGCTCACGGGGACGATGCTAGCCCTGTCCGGTTGGTAGGACGACCCCTTCCGGTGGATGAGACGACTCACGGCTCCCCCATCGCGACGCCCAGCGCCGCCACGACGTCGACGGTGCGCGGCTGGCCGCTGGCCCGCCGGACCACCCGCCCAGCAGCGTCGAGCACCAGGACGGTCGGGGTGCGCCGGACATCCAGCCGGCGCACCAGGTCCAGCTGCGACTCGGCGTCCAACTCCACGTGCGCCACGCCCGGCACGGTCGCGCTGACGTCGGCCAGCACCCGCCGGGTGGACCGGCACGGCTGGCAGAACGCTGTCGAGAACTGCACCAGCGTGGCCCGCTGCCCCAGCGCTGCGCCGAGGTCGTCCGGTCCGACGACCACCTGGTCGGCGGAGTCCCGGTCGATCGCCGCAGGAATCGCCCGGCCCAGTCGGTGGCCACTGCGGCGCATCCACAGGCCCAGTGCCGTGGCCGCGGCAAGAGCGGCCACGAGAGCGACCAGCCCGCCGGCGCTGTCGAGGGAGTCCATCTCGCGGGCTGCAACCGGCTGGCGGAGCCGCCGATTCCCCGCCCCCGTCAGCCGACGAGGAGGCGGCTGGCCACGTAGACGGTCGGGGCGGCCAGCAGCTGCGGGAGACCGACGACGAGCGCCGGCTCCAGCCCCGCGGTGCGGGCTGCGGCCACGGTGCCCACCCACCCGGCAGCCGCTCCCGCCGCGGCACACCCGAGGGCGACCGACCAGCCCGGCCCGTCAGCGGCGGAGCCGGCCGCGACCGCGGTGACCGGGGCTGCCACCACAGCGACGACCAGCCCGGACCAGGCGGGGGCGCCGGTCGCCGGACGCAGCCCCTCGGCGACGGCGACGACGGCTGCGGGCACCGCGGCGGTGGCGACCAGCAGGGTGCCGTCCGGCTCGGCCGCCGTGGCCAGGTGCATCGCGGCCAGGGCGACGAAGACACCGAGCGAACCGGTCGCGGTGAGCGACGCGACGAGGTCGACCCGGCCGTCCCGCCGCAGCACCTGGTGGACCAACGACGCCACCAGCACCGCCGCCATGACCGCTGGCAGCGCACGCAGCGGGCGGTCGTCCGGCGCGGCGGTGACCAGCAGGTCGGCGGCCGCCGCGGCGCCTGCACCCACGACAACCCCGCCCCGCAGGCCCGGGGCTCGTAGCCCGCGGTGCCAGCCGGCCAGGACAGCGGCCTGGGCCAGGAGCAGGGCGCCCACGAGGAAGGTGGTGCCCGCGTCGGCAGCGACCACGAGCAGCCCGCCGAGCGCCGCCGCGGCGACCGCCGTGGTGACCGGTCGTCCCGTCGTCGAGCTCTGAGTCGCCATGGTCTGCGTCGTCGGGGTGCGGGTCATCCGCCGGCGAAGGGTGGGAGCACCTCGATGGTCGACCCGTCCTCCAGCGACGCCTCGGACCGGGTGCGGGTCCCGTCCACCAGAAAGCTGGCCACCGACAGCACTCGGGCAAGCTCGGGGCCGTGCCGGTCGGCGGCCGCGGCGAGGACCTCGCCGAGCGTCGAGCCCGACCAGGACTCCTCGGCGAGGCCGGCGGCGGCTCGCGCCGCCGCCCAGTAGCGGATCGTGCCGGCCGCCATCCTCGGGCCGCCCCTTCCTGGTCGACCCCCGGAGGGGCGTGGTGCTACCGGTGTTACCTGCGTGTTGCCGGGCGGCGACAGGCGTGTGTCCCCCGGCGGCGGTCCTCTCGTCTGGCGGACGTGACCGGCCAGACGCCCGATCATCGTGTTTCATGGACCTCGGGACAAGGAGGGGAGCCCGCGTGAGCCAGCTGCTGCTGCTGACCAACACCCTGCAGCCCTCGACCGAGGTGCTGCCGGCGCTGGGCCTGCTCTCGCACGGTCTGCGGGTCGCCCCCGCCGAGGTGTCGGCCCTGCTCGAGGCACCACGCTCGGACGCGATCCTGGTCGACGGCCGCCGGGACCTCCCGCACGTCCGGTCCCTGTGCCGGGTCCTGCGCACCACCGGGGTCGACTGCCCGGTCGTGCTCGTCACGACCGAGGGCGCCCTCGCGGCGGTCACCGCCGAGTGGGGCGTCGACGACGTGATCCTCGAGGACGCGGGCCCGGCCGAGGTCGAGGCCAGGCTGCGGCTGGCGATGGGGCGCCTCGCCGCCCGCACCGGGGCCGAGGACGAGGTCGGCGAGATCCGCCGGGGCGACGTGACGATCGACGAGGCGACGTACACAGCACGGGTGAAGGGCCGGGTCCTGGACCTGACCTTCAAGGAGTTCGAGCTGCTGAAGTTCCTCGCCCAGCATCCGGGCCGCGTCTTCAGCCGGGCCCAGCTCCTGCAGGAGGTCTGGGGCTACGACTACTACGGCGGCACCCGCACGGTCGACGTGCACGTCCGGCGGCTGCGGGCCAAGCTCGGGTCCGACCACGAGACGCTGATCGGCACCGTGCGCAACGTCGGCTACCGCTTCGTGCTGCCGAAGGAGCCCAAGGACCCGGTGCCGACCGACCTGCCGGCGCCGGCCCCGGTCGCCTGACGGCGTACGCCCACCTGACTGACGACGAAGGGTGGCACCCGCTGCGGAGTGCCACCCTTCGTGTCGTGCTGCGGGCCCTACGGGAGCGGCACGCTGCGCGCGACCGGCGGTGCCGACACCGGCGAGTTCGCGCCCAGGTAGTCGATCAGCGCGTCCAGGTCGACCTTGCCACCGTCCCGCGGCGTGCCGTTGCGGAACGCGAGGTAGCTGTCGCCGCCGTCAGCAAGGAAGTTGCTGGCGGTGACCCGGTAGCTGCCGTTCGGGTCGAGCGTGACCCCGTTGAGCTTGATCGAGGCCGGGTCGATCTTCTGGCCGAACGGCGCCGTCTGCGACCAGGAGTACGTGAACCCGTCCGAGATTCCCAACCGCAGCACGTCACGGCCGCCGGGACGGCCGGTCACCCACTGCTGCTCGAGAACGGCCTCGATCTGGGCGCCGGTCATGTCGAACGTCTGCAGGATGTTGCTGAACGGCTGCACGTTGAACGCCTCGCGGTAAGTGACGACACCGTCGCCCTCACCCGCCGGGGAGCTGGCGTACCGAAGGTCGGCGCGCACACCGCCGGCGTTCATGAACGCGATCTGGCTGCCGTTCTCCGGCGCTGTCGAGGCGAGCTGGGCGTCCGCGATGAGGTTCGACAGCGACGACTCCTTAGCGCGGTCGTCGCTCGTGCTCGGCGGAGGCAGGAACGCGCGGGTGATGTCCTGCGTGATGGTGCCCACCTCGACGTTGCCTTCGACGTTGGCCAGCGCTGTCCACTTGGCCACGATGTTCAGCAGGGTCGGGTCAGGCGGAACCGTGCGGGTCACGATGTGGTTGACGGCGGTGACGGAGTCGCGCACGACGTCGTTCGTGCGGCTGTCCAGCTCGAGGTTCATCTCGGTGATGACGCGGCCGAACGAGAAGGCGCTCACCACCTTGCGCGGCTCGCCGGCCGGGTCGTCGATCGAGCAGTTGTAGGCCTGGTGGGTGTGACCCGTGATCAGCGCGTCGATCGAGGGGTCGAGCTTCTCGGCGATGTGGACGATGGGGCCGGAGATCCCGACACAACCGTTGTAGGTGCCGGACTGCGTCCCGCCCTCGTGCAGCAGCACGACAATGGCGCGGACGCCCTGCTCGTTGCGCAGCTGTGCCGCGGCGCGGTTGCCCGCCTCGACCTCGTCCTGGAAGTCCCAGCCGGCCACTCCGGACGGTGCGACGAGGGAGTCGGTGCCCTTCAGCGTCATCCCGATGAAGCCGATCTTCGCGTTGCCGACCTTCTCGACCCAGGTCGCGGGCAGCACCGTGTCGCCGGTCTCCTCGCTGACGACGTTGGCCGCGAGCCACGGGAAGTCGGCGCCCGGGTAGGTGATGTCGTTGCCGGCCTCGTCCTGCAGGTAGCAGCCGTCCACCGGGTGGCAGCCGCCGTTCTGCATCCGCAGCAGCTCGGTCACGCCCTCGTCGAACTCATGGTTGCCCACACCTGAGACGTCCAGACCCATGGCGTTGAGGGTCTCGACCGACGGCTCGTCGTGGTAGAAGCCGGAAGTGAAGGTCGAGCCGCCGATCAGGTCGCCGGCAGCGACGGTGAAGCTGTTCTCGTGACCCTCACGGAGGTCCTGGAGGTGCGTCGCCAGGAAGGCTGCACCGCCGGCGGCCACGAGCGCGCCGTTCTCGTCCCGGATGTTGCCGTCGGTCGCCTGGGTAGGGGACGACGGGTCCTCCTCGATGTGCCCGTGGTAGTCGTTGAACGACAGCAGCTGGACGGGAATCCGCTTGCTCTCGTCGTCCTTGGGGGTCGCCTGGCTCGCGGGTGCGGCGGTGATCGACGTGGCGAGCGCGGCCGCGACGAGAGCGGCCAGGGCCACCGGGGTGCGGCGGCGGAGGAGTCCGGGTCCGGACATGCTTCTCCTAGGAAGGGATCGGGGGTGACCGGGGAAACCTAACGGGCATTCCCGCTCAGCGCACAACAGGTCGGTCAAAATCGTGACCAAGCGGTCTGCCCTGGGCCGCCAGCCGGTCGCCATCGGTTCACCGGATCCTGCCGGGCTGCCCCGTAGGGTGCCGACGTGAGCGAGCCCGCGGCGCCGCCGGTCCAGGTCGAGGTCCTGGGCCCGCTCGACGCCGCGGAGGTCCGGGCGGTGTCCGACCTGGTCGAGGCGGCCACGGAGGCCGACGGGGTCCGGCCGCTGTCGGAGCACGTGATGCTCCACCTGCGGTACGGCGGCGACAGACCGGTGCGCAACGTCCTGGTGTGGTGGGGCGATGACCTGGCGGCGTACAGCCACCTCGACGTCACCGACGAGGTCGAGGGGGCCAGCGCCGAGATCGTGGTCCACCCGGAGCGCCGGCGGCAGGGCCTGGGCCACCGCCTGGTGCAGGCCACGCTCGACGAGACGCCGGACGGCCGGCTGCGGCTGTGGGCGCACGGCGGTCACCCCGGCGCTGCGGCACTGGCCGGGTCGATGGGCTTCGAGCTGTCCAGGTCGCTGTGGCAGATGCGCCGGTCCCTGCACGCCCCGCTCCCGCAGGTGTCGCTGCCCGACGGGGTGGCCGTCCGTACCTTCCGGGCCGGCGAGGACGACGAGCCCTGGGTGCGGGTCAACGCCGAAGCCTTCCGCGCGCACCCCGAGCAAGGGCATTGGACCGTCGACGACCTGCACCGACGCATGCAGGAGCCGTGGTTCGACCCGGAGGGCTTCTTCCTCGCCCACCGCGGCGACGATCTGGTCGGGTTCCACTGGACGAAGGTCCACGGCGGCGACGAGGACCTGGAGCATGTCGGGCACCCGGACGGGCCGCACGCGCACGAGGGCCACGGGCACGACCCGATCGGCGAGGTGTATGTCGTCGGGGTCGCCCCCGGGGAGACCGGCACCGGGCTCGGCAAGGCGCTCACGGTGACCGGGCTGCGCCACCTGCGGCACCGCGGCCTGCCCAGCGCCATGCTCTACGTGGACTCCGACAACGAGGCGGCAATCGGCCTCTACACCAGGCTCGGCTTCATCCGGTGGGAGACCGACCTGATGTTCAGCCGGGCCTGACGGCGGCCACGGCTAACGTCGCCCCATGGTGTTCTGGCAGCTGACGATCGACGCCAACGACCCGGCTCGGCTGGCCCGGTTCTACGCCCCGCTCCTCGGCTACCAGCCGTCGCCACCAGCGACGCCGGACACCACCTGGCACGCGCTCTACCGGGCACGGCTCGGGAGCGGGCCCGAGTTCGCCGACCGCCTCTTCGACCCAGAGGGACTGAAACCGCCGATCTGGTTCCAGACGGTGCCGGAGACCAAGGCCGGCAAGAACCGGCTGCACCTCGACCTCTACCCCACCGGGCGGGACGCGGCGCTCTCGATGGACCGCAGGATCGAGCTGGTGGAGACCACCGTCATCGAGGCCGTGGGTCGCGGCGCGACCGTCCAGCGCCGCGACCGGCACGACGACCCGGAAGACCCGGTCTACTACGTCGTGATGCAGGACCCGGAGGGCAACGAGTTCTGCATCAGCTGAGCCGTCCAAGACGAGAGCCGCTGTTCACCCCTCGTTCATCTGCCTCCGGATCCCGAGTCATCTCCGGTCCCTAGCGTCCGCCGTGTCGGAGACGACACACGACGACTCAGGTCCTTGGAGGGACAACCCTGTGAAGCTCACGCGTATCTCCCGCCTGGCGGTGCCTCTGGCCGTCGGCGCGCTCCTGCTCAGCGGATGCGGCGGGGACAACAACACCGACAGCGCCAACGCCTCCGAGAACGGGGACAGCTCGCTGTCCGGTGCTGTGAAGGTCGACGGCTCCAGCACGGTCGCACCCCTCACCACCGCCGCCGCGGAGCTCTTCAAGGAGGAGCAGCCCGGGGTGAACGTCACCGTCGGCACGTCAGGCACCGGCGGAGGCTTCGAGAAGTTCTGCGCCGACGAGACCGACATCTCGGACGCGTCCCGGCCCATCGACGACGCGGAGGAGGCTCCCGTCTGCGCGGACGCGGGCATCGAGTACACCGAGATCCCGGTCGCGAACGACGCGCTCACGGTCGTCGTGAGCAGCGAGAACGACTGGGTCGACTGCCTCACGACCGGCCAGCTCAAGGCGATCTGGGAGCCGGGGTCGAAGGTCACGTCGTGGCAGGACGTCGACTCGAGCTACCCCGACGAGAAGCTCGAGCTGTTCGGGCCCGGCACCGACTCCGGCACCTTCGACTACTTCACCGACGTGATCAACGGTGAGGAAGGGGCCAGCCGGGAGGACTACTCGCCGTCCGAGGACGACAACGTCATCGTCCAGGGCGTCTCGGGCAGCAAGGGCGGCCTCGGCTACTTCGGCTACACCTACTTCGAGGAGAACAGCGACACCCTCAAGGCCTTGGAGGTCGACAGCGGTGACGGCTGCGTCGCCCCGAGCGCGGAGACGGCTCAGGACGGCACCTACACCCCGCTCTCGCGCCCTCTGTTCATCTACCCGGCAAAGGCCTCGATCGACAAGCCGCAGGTCAAGGCCTTCCTCGAGTTCTACCTGGCCAACGACGCGGACATCGCCGAGGCGGCTCAGTTCATCCCGCTGAACGACGAGCAGAAGAGCGAGGCGCAGTCCGCGTACGACTCGCTGGTCGGGTGACGATGGCACCCACCCGACCCGGCGCGGCCGTGACTTTCGCAGGCAGGTCGCTGCGGAAGTCGCGGCCGCGCTACGGCGAGCGCCTCATCGAGGTCATGCTCTTCGCGGCAGCGCTCGTCTCGGTCGTCACGACTATCGGCATCGTGATCGCCGTCGCGATCCCCACCGAGGAGTTCTTCCGCCAGATCTCCTTCACGGAGTTCTTCACGGGGACGCGGTGGACCCCGCTGTTCGCCGACCCGTCCTACGGGGTGCTTCCCCTCGTCAGCGCCACGATCCTCATCACGGTGATCGCCATGGCCGTCGCGATCCCGTTGGGCGTCGGTGCCGCCATCTACCTCAGCGAGTACGCGGCCGACCGGACCCGTCGGGTGCTCAAGCCGGCCCTGGAGGTCCTCGCCGGGGTGCCGACCGTGGTCTACGGCTTCTTCGCTCTCAAGGGCATCACCCCCTTCCTGCGCGACATCTGGCCGGTCGGCGACGGACCGGCGATCTTCAACGCCTTGGTGGCGGGGTTCGTCATGGGCATCATGATCATCCCGACGGTCGCCTCGTTGTCGGAGGACGCCATGTCCGCGGTGCCCCGGAGCCTGCGCGACGGCGCCTACGCGCTGGGCAGCTCGAAGATGCTCGTGGCGACCCGGGTGGTGGTTCCGGCTGCTGTCTCCGGCATCGTCGCGGCCATCGTGCTCGGTGTGTCCCGGGCGATCGGCGAGACGATGATCGTCACGGTCGCCGCGGGCGGGCAGGCCAACCTCAGCTGGAACCCGCTCGAGGGGATGCTCACGATGACCGCCTTCATCGCGCAGGCCGGCTCGGGTGACGTGCCCACGGGCTCGATCGACTACAAGACCATCTTCGCGGTGGCCTCGCTGCTGTTCGTGATGACGTTCGCGCTCAACCTCTTCAGCATCCGACTCGTCCGCAAGTACCGCGAGGTGTACGAGTGACGACGACCATCTACCGCAGCAGTGCGCCCGACACGGGTGTCACGACACTCCGCGGAAGCCGGCGGCCCCGGCGCGAGCTCGTGTTCCGCCTCGCGCTGCAGTCGGCTCTCGGCATCGCCGTCTCCTTCCTCGGCGTGCTGCTGGCCTACGTGGTCTGGACCGGGCTGCCGAGGCTGGACGCCGACCTGCTGCGCAACATGCCGTCCACCCTGCGACCCGAGACGGCAGGCGCGCAGTCCGCGATCACCGGCACGCTCTGGGTGATCAGCCTGACGGCCCTGATCACGGTCCCGATCGGTGTCATGTCGGCGATCTACCTGGAGGAGTACGCGGACCCGACCAAGTGGTGGAACAGGGTCATCGACATCAACATCCAGAACCTCGCCGCCGTCCCGTCGATCGTCTACGGCATCCTGGGCCTCGGGGTCATCGCGCGCGGACTGGGCCTTGGCCTCACCGTGCTCTCGGCGGCGATCACCCTGTCCCTCCTGGTGCTCCCGGTAGTGATCATCGCGGGTCGCGAGGCGATCCGCGCGGTCCCGAGCTCTATCCGCTTCGGCTCGCTGGCCCTCGGTGCCACCCAGTGGCAGACCATCTGGAAGCAGGTGCTGCCCGCAGCCGTCCCCGGGACGGCCACCGGGTCGATCCTGGCGCTGTCGCGGGCGATCGGCGAGGCCGCCCCCCTGCTCCTGCTCGGGGCCCTGGCGTACATCTCCTTCAACCCGGACGGGGTGCTCAGCCAGTTCACCGTGCTGCCCGTGCAGATCTACGACTTCATCAAGCAGTCCCGTGAGGAGTTCGTGCCGCTCGCCTCGGCAGCGATCGTCGTGCTGCTGGTGATCCTGCTGGCGATGAACTCCGTCGCGATCTACCTGCGCAACAAGTTCCAGAGACGATGGTGACGCCTTGACCCAGCACCTCGAGTCCCGCTTTGCAGCCCTGTCCCAGTCCGAGGCCCGGGAGGCCGCGTTGACCATCGCCGGCCCCGATCCCGCGGGACCGCAGCCGCTCTCGGTGCCGAGCCCCGTCTTCGAGATGAGCGACGTCAGCGTCTTCTACGGGGACTACCAGGCGGTCCGCAACGTGGACCTGCCGGTGGCGCGGCGGGAGATCACGGCTCTGATCGGGCCGTCCGGCTGCGGGAAGAGCACCATCCTGCGCTGCTTCAACCGGATGAACGACCTCGTGCCCGGCGCCAGGGTGACCGGAAAGATCACCTTTCATGACGAGGACCTGTACGCGGACTACGTGGACCCGATCGAGGTCCGGCGCCGCATCGGCATGGTCTTCCAGAAGCCGAACCCCTTCCCCAAGTCCATCTACGACAACGTCGCCTACGGCCCGCGCGTCAACGGGGTGAAGAAGGGCCTCGACGAGATCGTCGAGCAGGCGCTTCGCGGTGCAGCCCTGTGGGACGAGACGAAGGACAAGCTCACCGATAGCGCTCTCGCGCTCTCAGGTGGCCAGCAGCAGCGACTGTGCATCGCACGGACCATCGCCGTGCAGCCCGAGGTCATCCTCATGGACGAGCCGTGCTCCGCACTGGACCCGATCGCGACGTCGAAGATCGAGGACCTGATGCACGACCTCGCGGAGGACTTCACGATCATCATCGTGACGCACAACATGCAGCAGGCGGCTCGGGTGTCGGAGCGGACCGCCTTCTTCACCGCCGACGTCGACGAGGCCGGTGTCCGGCACGGACGGCTCGTCGAGTTCGACCGGACGGCGACCATCTTCAGCGGCCCGAGCGACCGACGCACGGAGGACTACATCACCGGCCGCTTCGGCTGACCCACCCGCCCCTCGGTCACTCGAGGATGAGGTGGATGAACCAGTAGACGCACGCCGCGACAAGGGCGGACATCGGGATCGTCAGCACCCAGGCGACCAGGATGTTGCCGGCCGTGCCCCAACGCACGGCCTTGCGGCCCTTGGTGGCGCCGGCGCCCATGATCGAGCCGGTGATCGCCTGGGTCGTCGAGATCGGCGCCTCGAAGACGTACGCCGTGGTGTAGAGCACCGAGGCGGCGACCGTCTCGGCGGCGAACCCGCGCGCCGGGTCGATCTCGATGATGCGGCGCCCCAGCGTGCGCATGATCCGCCAGCCGCCGGAGTAGGTGCCGAGCGAGATCGCGGCGGCCGACAGCACGACGACCCACCACGGGATCTCGAAGCCCTCCTGGTAGCCCCCGACGACCAGGGCGAGAACGATGACGCCCATCGTCTTCTGGGCGTCCTGCAGGCCGTGACCGAGAGCCATCGCGGATGCCGACACGGTCTGCGCCATCCGGAAGCCGCGCTGGGTCGGTCCGGGCTTGGCCTTCCGGAACGCCCAGAGGATGGCCAGCATCAGCAGGAAGGCCAGCGTGAAGCCGACCAGGGGCGACAGGAACATCGGGATGACGACCTTGTCCACCACGCTGGCCCACTGCACGGCGACCCCGCCTGCGAGACCAGCGCCGACGAGACCGCCGATCAGGGCGTGCGAGGAAGACGAGGGCAGCCCGAAGTACCAGGTGGTGAGGTTCCAGGTGATGGCGCCGATCAAGGCAGCGAGCACCACCACGAGCGCGTGCTCCCCGGACGGCGGCTCCAGGACGCTGAAGACGGTCTTGGCCACCTTGGTGCCGAGGAAGGCGCCCACGAAGTTCATGACCGCGGCCATCAGGAGGGCGACCCGCGGGGTCAGGGCCCGGGTCGACACCGAGGTCGCGATGGCGTTGGCCGCGTCGTGGAAGCCGTTGGTGTAGTCGAAGATCAGCGCGACCACGATGACCGCGATGATGGTGGCGAGCTCCACCGGTCAGGACTCCTTGACCGCGATCGTCTCCACCGTGTTGGCGACGTGCTCGAAGGCGTCGGCGGCAGCCTCGAGCTGGTCGACGACCTCCTTCAGCTTGAGCACCGTCAGCGCGTCGTACTCGCCGCTGAAGAGCTTGGCGAGGATCCGGCGGTAGACCTGGTCGGCCTGGTTCTCCAGCCGGTTGAGCTCGATCCAGAACTCGCTGAGGTCCTTCATCGAGCGCAGCCGCGGCATGGCCTCGGCGGTCAGCTCGGCTGCCCGCTCGAGCACGTCGACCTGGTCCGCGATCTCGGGCGGCAGCTCGGCGATGTTGTAGAGGACGACGAGGTCGACCGCCGCCTCCATGTAGTCCATGACGTCGTCGAGGGACGACGCCAGGCGGTAGATGTCCTCGCGGTCGAACGGCGTCACGAACGTCTCGTTCAGCTCGCGCATGATCGCGTGGGTCGCCTCGTCACCGGCGTGCTCGCAGCTGCGCATCCGCTCGGCGATCGCCTTGCGCTCGCTCATCTCGGCGCCCAGCAGCTCCTTGAGCAGGCCGGCGCCCTCCATCAGGTTGCGGCCGGACGTCGCGAACATGCTGTAGAAGCTGTTCTGGCGTGGGGTCAGGCGGATACGCACAGGCTCTCCCGGATCGGGGCAGGGCAACGAGGGAAGGTGCAGGTCCGGGAGTGGATGCTACGCAGGCTCGGGGCGGAATCCGCAATCCGGGGTCTGCAGCGTGGGAGCCGGTCCCTCAGGCTTGCTGTCGGGAGGTGGCCGACCTGGTGACCCGGAGGCCGAGCGCCTGGTCGATCTGCTCCTGGCTCAGCGGCTCGTCCGAGGA
>DATHAP010000095.1 GCA_035489715.1 Actinomycetes bacterium | reverse complement strand
CAGCTCGGTGATGTCCATCAGGCCTCCCCTCCGGTGACGTCCACGAGGAGTCCACTGCCCCGCAGGCCGGCGAGCGCCCGGCTCGCCCTGCTCTTCACGGTCCCGGCCGAGATGCCCAGCCGGGCTGCGATCTCGGCCTCGCTGAGGTGGTCCCAGAACCGCAGGACCAGCACCACCCGCTGCTGCACCGGCAGGGTCGCCAGTGCACGGCGCACGGCGTCGGCGGTGTCGACCTCGCCGTAGACGTCCGGCCCGGCGTGCTCGGGCAGCTCCTCGGTGGGCTGCTCCCCCCGCCAGAGCCGCTTCCCGGCCCGCCACGACGCATGGGTCATCACGGTGCGGACGTAGGCCTCCGGGTTGCCGTCCGGGTGCAGCCGGTCCCACGCCCGCAGCGCCTTGACCAGCGACTCCTGGACGAGGTCCTCCCCCTTGCCCTGGTCGGCGGCCAGCAGGGTGCCGAAGCGGACCAGGGCCGGGTAGCGCGCCTCGACGAAGCCGCGGAAACCCTCCGGCTCGCGCACGCCGCCCTCCCGGTGGCCTCCCGGACGACCCCTGCGGCCGCCGCATGCCTTGAAAGACGGTGGGCCGGGCGCCAGGTTCCCTCACTCTGCCCGACAGCTGCTCCTCTCGCACCGGACACGCCGGAGGCGGGCCGCCGCTGGGCCCAAAGCACTGGACCGCATCGGTTGATCGGCTCGGCAGGTCCGCGCGTTGGGCCCATGGTCCGGCCGAGGGCCGACCTCGAAGATTGCCTCATGTCCCCGTCCGCCGTGCGCAGCGCCCAGGTCGTGCGCGCGCTCGTCGCCGGCGACGTGCTCGCCCTGCAGGCCCTCGTCCACCCCGACGTCATCGATCACTCGGCGACCCCCGGCCAGCCGGACGGGTGGGCCGGCCTGCGTGAGCGGGCGATGACCATGTGCGCCGCCGTGCACGACTCGGCGGCCCCGGTCGACGTCCTCTGCGCCGACGGCGACACGGCGATGTGCCGGGTGCAGCTGGTCGGCGTGCCGCGCCGGGGCTCGCTCGCGCCGCAGCCGGGCAGCCTGGTGGTCGTTTTCGTCCTGCGCTTCGAGGGTGACCTCCTGCGCGAGCTCTGGACGTCGACCGACGTGCGCCTCCCGGCCGGCGTCAGCCTCGCCTGACCCTGCCCGCTGGGTGGGACCCTCACCTGCGCCGGGTGAGCACGGCCCAGCGGTATGGGCCTAGCGTCGCTGGCCGATACCGGGAGGTGCAGGGATGACCACCGAGCAGCGACGCGGGCCGTCTGTCGACCAAGGACCTTTCTGGGCGGGGGTGGCGGCCACGGCAGCCGTCGCTGCCCTGGCCGCCGGGCTGGGCGTCGTCGTCCTCGACATCTTCGACGTCAAGGTGCTCGACCCTCCGATCGGAGGTGCGAGAGGGCTCGAGTGGGCCGGGGTCGCCTTGGCCGCCGCCGTGCTCGGCGGGGTGCTCCTGCTGCTGCTCGTGATGACGACGCCGCGGCCGCGGGTGTTCTTCGGCTGGATCGTCGGTCTGGTCACGGCAACCGCGGCAGTGCTGCCGTTCACGAAGGACACGACGACCGAGGCGCAGCTGGCGACCTGCGCCCTCTGCGTGCTCATCGGCCTCGTCGTGGGCACGTCGCTCGGGGCGGTGGCCGGCCGCACCGTCCGACCGGGGGGTTAGCCGACGCCGGTCGGGTGGTCATGGGTCAGGTGGTCAGGGATCCACGTCGGCCGCCGACCGCTCCGCGAAGACCGCGGCCAGCCGCTCGGTGACCGGCCCGGGCGCCCCGCCCGCGACGGTGTGGTCCCCCACCGCGTGCACGGACTGCACGTCTCGGGTCGACGACGTCAGCAAGACCTCGTCGGCCTCGGTGAGCACGCCGACCGGCAGGTCCTCCTCGACCACGTCGGCCCACTCGAGCAGCAGCGCGCGCGTCACACCCGCCAGGCAGCCGGAGGTGAGCGGAGGAGTCGAGACCACGCCGTCCCGCACGACGAACACGTTGGTCCCGGTGCCCTCGCAGAGGTTGCCCACGGTGTTGGCGAAGACGGCCTCGCTGCCACCCGCGGCCTTCGCGTGGGCCAGGGCGACCACGTTGTCGGCGTACGACGTCGTCTTGACGCCTGCGCTCGGTGCCCGCTGGTTGCGCACCCACGGGACGACAACGACCTTCGCCGACGCCGGCCACCGTGTCGCCGGAGCGAGTGCCACGACCATCGTGGTGCCGGCGTCGCCGCGGTCCGAGCCCAGCGGCGACGTCCCTCCGGTGACCGTGATGCGCAGCCGCAGCGTCTCGCCGAGCTCCTCGGCGTTGGCAGTGAGTGTCTCGGCGACCGCTGACCGCACGACCGCCTCGTCGGGCACCGGCAGGGCCAGCCCGGCGGCCGACAGCGCCAGCCGCTCGAGGTGCCGGCTGAGAGCGAAGGGCAGCCCGCCGACGACCTTCGCGGTCTCGAAGACGCCGTCGCCCACGGTCAGCCCGTGGTCGAAGACCGACACCGTCGCCTCGTCGGCGCCGACGACCCGACCGTTGACCCAGACCTTCATGCCACCTCCACCCTCGTCTGGCTCATGTCGCCCGCGAAGCGACCGCCAGCAGCCGCCGCGCCTTGAGCTCCGTCTCGTCCCACTCCCGGGCCGGCTCGGATCCCCAGGTGATCCCGGCGCCCGTGCCGAAGTGGAGCAGACCGCCGCTCACCCAGAACGTCCGGATGCCCACCGCCAGGGCCGCCGTCCGCCGGTCCGCGTCCACCCAGCCCACCGCGCCACAGTAGGGGCCGCGCGGCACCGGCTCGAGCGCCCGGATCGCGTCCAGGGCCGCCGACTTCGGCGCACCGGTGACCGAGCCGGGCGGGAACGAGGCCGCCAGCAGCTCGGGCCAGCCCGCGTCCGCCCGAAGCCGTGCCGATACGCGCGACACCAGGTGCACCAGCCCGGGGTGCTCCTCGACGGCGCACAACGCGGGCACCTCGACCGTGCCGGTGAGCGCCACGGCCCCGAGGTCGTTGCGCACCAGGTCGACGATCATCACGTTCTCGGCCCGGTCCTTGTCGGTCAGGCCGTCCCTGGTCGCGGCGGTGCCCTTGATCGGCCCCGACTCGACGAGCTCGCCGGCACGGCGGAGGAAGAGCTCCGGCGACGCCGAGACGAGCGAGAGGTCGTGCGCCGGCAGGTGCACCACACCGGCGTACGGCGCCGGGTTGCCCTCGGCGAGCAGCGCGGAGAGCCCGGACATCGCTGTCGAGTCGGTGCCGTCCGGCAGCCCGCTCGTGAGCACCCGGCAGAGGTTGACCTGGTAGTGGTCGCCGACCGCGATGCCGTCGCGCACCAGACCGACCGCGGCGACGTACTCCTGGCGGGTCATCGACGAGATCCATGCGTCGACCGGGACACCGGGCCACCGCCCGGCCAGGAGCGCCGCCTCCCTCACGTCGTCGAACCGCGCGCACCGGACGGCTCCCTCGAAGTCGACGACGACCGCCCACCAGCCGGAGCCGTCGAGCGCGGTCAGGTCGGCGGTGACGTCCACCAGGCCGGTGGCGAGCCGCCCGCCGAACCAGGCGTAGGGGTCACCACTACTCGAGGACACCGACCGCGCTCTCGACGGCGGCCACGATCTCGGGCAGCAGCCGGTCGACGTCAGCGATCTGGCCCGCGACCTCGCGGTCGGTGTCCATCGGCGGCACTTCGGCGCGGACGACGCGATGCGCAGCGCGGCTGGCGGTGCCCGGCGCGGCGATGGCGGCCCGGAAGTCGATGGCCTGCGCGGCGGCGAGGATCTCGACCGCCAGGACCGAGCGCACGTTGGCCACCACCTCGCGCAGCTTGCGCATCGAGGTCCAGCCCATCGAGACGTGGTCCTCCTGGTTGCCCGACGTCGGGATCGTGTCCACGCTGCTCGGGTGCGCGAGCACCTTGTTCTCGCTCACCAGGGACGCGGCGGTGTACTGCGCGATCATGAACCCGGAGTTGGTGCCCGGGTCGGCCGCGAGGAAGGCGGGCAGGTCGCGGGAGAAGGCCTTGTCGAGCATCCGGTCGGTGCGCCGCTCGGCGATGCCCGCGAGCTCGGACACGGCGATGGCCAGCATGTCGCCGGCGAAGGCCAGCGGCTCGCCGTGGAAGTTTCCGGTCGACATGACCTCGCCGTCCGGCACGATCACCGGGTTGTCGACGACCGAGCCGAGCTCGATGTCGATCACGCGCCGGGCGTGCGCGTGCACGTCGCGCACCGCGCCGTGCACCTGCGGCGCGCACCGCAGGCAGTAGGAGTCCTGCACGGCGTGGTCGCTCTCACGGTGGCTGGCGACGAGGGGGCTGCCGTCGAGCAGCCGGCGCAGGTTGCCGGCCGAGGCCAGCTGGCCGGGGTGTGGCCGGATCACCTGGACCCGCTCGTCGTAGGGCCGGTCCGTGCCCAGCAGCGCCTCGACGCTCATGGCGCAGGCGATGTCGGCGACCTTCACCAGCAGCCCGATCTCGTCGACAGCGAGCGCGAGGAGCACCTGCATGGGCTCGGTGCCGTTGATCAGCGACAGGCCCTCCTTGGCGGCGAGCACGATCGGTTCGACACCGGCCTCGGCGAGCAGCTCGGCGCTGGGCCGGCCGTCGAGGTCACGCTCGCCCGAGCGCCGGAGCCGGCCCTCGCCGACGAGCGGCTGCGCCAGGTGCGCCAGCTGGGCGAGGTCACCGGACGCCCCGACCGAGCCCTTGCCCGGGATGACCGGCAGCAGGTCGTGCTCGAGCAGCTCGAGCAGCTTGGCCGGCAGCTCGACCCGGACGCCGGAGTACCCCGCGGTCAGTGTCCGGGCGCGGAGCAGGAGCAGACCGCGTACGACGTCGTCCGGCAGCGGCTCGCCCACCCCCGCGCTGTGCGACCGGACGAGGGCCAGCTGCATGCGCTCCAGGTCTGCCCTGCCGACGTGGGTGTCGGCGAGGGCACCGAAGCCGGTGGTGATGCCGTACATGACCCGGTCCGCCTCGACCGCCTCGGCTACCACCGACCGGCTGAAGGCCATCCGGTCGGCCACCCCGCTGCCGAGCTCGGCCCGGGCCTCGCCGCGGGCCACCGCGACCAGGTCCTCCAGCAACAGGGCCTCCCCGGTCACGGTGACAGTCCGGGCGGGCTGGGCGGGCGGGGTGGACGACGGGGCAGGCATGGCGGGCAACCTAGCGCCGCCGCGGACCGGGCGGGGACCCCGGCTCGGGCCGCGCCTGGAGGACGGTTCCGCTTTGGTCGCGTTCTCACCGATGGGCTATGGTCTACTCCGCACAGAGGGACGGTAGCGAGGCCGTCCTGACTGTCGCGCGGACGTGGCTCAGTTGGTAGAGCATCACCTTGCCAAGGTGAGGGTCGCGGGTTCGAATCCCGTCGTCCGCTCGGAAGTCTCGGGGCCATCCAGGTCTCAACTCGGTGGAGTGGCCGAGAGGCGAGGCAACGGCCTGCAAAGCCGTCTACACGGGTTCAAATCCCGTCTCCACCTCGAGCTCCATCAGCAGAGTTCCACCTAGGGCGATTGGCGCAGTCTGGCTAGCGCGCTTCCTTGACACGGAAGAGGTCACAGGTTCAAGTCCTGTATCGCCCACCAGCAAAATCGGCCCTGACCTGCGCTCACCCGCAGGCCGGGGCCTTCTCGATCTCTGGTCGTGCCAGTTTCGTGCCAGATTGCAGTCGGCCACCAAGGCCCCCAGGCCCTCGTCCCCCTACCCCCTAGACGGGTAGACGCCACCGCGGCCCGCGCGGGCCGGTGACCCGCCGCCGCGGGT
>DATHAP010000094.1 GCA_035489715.1 Actinomycetes bacterium | reverse complement strand
CCGCCCTCGACCACTACCGCCGGATCCTCGACGGCTGCCGCGAGCGGGGGCTGAACCCGCTCGTGACGCTCGTGCACTTCACGATGCCGCGCTGGCTGATGCACGACGGCGGGTGGACCGGCCCGAAGGCCGGCGACCGCCTCGCCCGCTTCGTGGAGTTCGCCGCCCCCGCGCTGACCGACGCCGCGTACGTCGCCACCCTCAACGAGCCGAACCTCATGGCCGTGCAGCCGGTCATCGGTGCGATGGCCCGGCGCGGTGAGCCGATCCACGGCCTGCCCGTGCCCGACCAGGAGGTCGCCGAGGCGCTGATCGGTCTGCACGGTCGCAGCATGGAGGTGCTCCGCGGCGCCGGGTCGCCACCGGCCGGGATGACGCTGGTCGGGCTGGAGTACATCGACCAGGGCGGCGGGCTGGAGCCGATGCGGGCCGCGCGCACCGCGATGATGGACCAGTTCCTCCAGGCTGCCGAGGGCGACGACTTCCTCGGCCTCCAGATCTACACCGCCCAGCGGTTCGGCCCCGAGGGGCTCATCGCCCCGCCGGCGGACCAGCAGACCCTGGCCCACGGGATGGAGCGCCGGCCGCAGGCCCTGGGCGCCGCCGTCCGACACGCCGCCGGGATGCTGCCGGGCACGCCGCTGCTGGTCACCGAGAACGGCATCGCCACGGCCGACGACGACGACCGGATCGCGTTCACCGACGAGGCGCTGCGCAGCCTGTCGGCCGCGATCGCCGACGGCGCCGACGTCCGGGGCTACGTGCACTGGAGCCTGCTGGACAACTTCGAGTGGATGCTCGGCTACCGCCCCACGTTCGGACTGGTCGCCGTGGACCGCGAGACGTTCGTCCGCACGCCGAAGCCCAGCCTGGCGTGGCTCGGCGAGGTCGCCCGCCGCAACGGTCTGGCCTGATCTCCACCGGACCGGCCGGCGGACGGCGGCTGCTCTCCGACCGCACCCGGCTGACCCGCTCCGGGATGACCGACGCGCCGGATCGGCCGAGTCCGACCTCGCCGGCGCCACCGACCCTTGCTCCACCACGGGGCGGCGAGGACGCTGATCCGGGTGACCACGCCGAGCACGCCCGACCCGGATGCGGGCTCGGTCATGGCCGACCTGGCAGGACAACGTCGGTGGTGGCCGCTGGTCGAACCCACGCCGCGCTGGATCCGTGTCCGCCTCGGCGGTGCGACGGTCGCCGACTCCCGCCGTGCCCTGTTGCACGTCCAGTACGGGCCCGGTGGCCTTCCGCGCAGCTTCCTGCCGACGTACTTCGTGCCGGTCGACGACGTGCGTCCCGAGGTGCTGGTCGACGGCGAGCAGGATGACGCCGGGACGACGACCTGGACGGTGCAGGCGGGCGGCCGGCGCGTGGAACACGGTGCCTGGATGCACCGGTCGCCGCCTTTTCCGCTCGAAGCCCTGGCCGGCATGGTCACCTTCTCCTGGCGGGACCTCGACTGGTTCGAGGAGGAGGAGCCCCTGATGGCCCACGCACGCGACCCGTACAAACGCGTCGACGTCGCCCCGAGCTCGCGGCATGTCCGGGTCGAGCTCGACGGGCAGGTCCTGGCCGAGAGCACCCGCCCGACGCTGCTCTTCGAGACGACCCTGCCCGTGCGGTACTACCTCCCCCGCGAGGACGTGGTCGCCGACCTCCTGCCCACGGCGACCCACTCGATCTGCCCGTACAAGGGCGTCGCCTCGTGGTGGTCGGCCCAGGTCGGCGGCCGGGTCGTCGACGACCTCGTCTGGAGTTATGAGGCCCCGATCGCGGAGAACCCGCGCATCGCCGGGCTCATGTGCTTCCTGAACGAGAAGGTCGATCTCGTCGTCGACGGCGAGCTCCGGGAGCGACCCGTCACGCCGTGGTCGTAGGGCGGACGTCCGCGTCCACCGGAGGCAGAGCATCGGGGACTACGTTGCTGCGCATGGCTCGCACGGGAGACGCGCGGTGACCGACGACGTCGTCGCGGAGGTGCTGGCCGCGGAGGACCGCCGTTACGCGGCGCTGCTCGGCCCGGATCTGCCGACGCTGGAGCGGCTGTTCCACGACCGGCTCAGCTACGCGCACTCCAGCGGCGTCCGCGACACCAAGGCCGAGTACCTGGCCAAGATCGAGAGCGGCTACTACGACTACACGCGCTCGGAGCACCCGGTGGAGCGGGTCGACGTCGTCGGCGACACCGCCGTCGTGAGCGGGCGGATGACCGCCGACCTCCTGGTGCAGGGTCAGCCGAAGTCGCTCGACGTCCTCGCCCTCGCCGTGTGGACCAGGGACACCGGGGACTGGCAGCTGCTCGCCTACGCCTCCACCCCGATCCCCCGCGGCTGACCGGTCTCAGCGGCTCCGGTAGAGCCGCGTGGTGATCGGCAGGAAGACCGCGGCGAGCAGTGCGGCCACGACGAGCGAGACCACGATGGCCTCGCCGTCGGGCTCGCCGTCCAT
Organism: Actinomycetes bacterium; assembly: GCA_035489715.1. Classification (NCBI taxonomy): domain Bacteria; kingdom Bacillati; phylum Actinomycetota; class Actinomycetes; species Actinomycetes bacterium. Next base: position 446 of record DATHAP010000094.1, on the reverse strand, counting down.
CAGCGACCGGCACGCCGTCGCGAGGATGGAGATCGGGTTGACGTTCACGAACGCCTCGAGCGGCCCGGGCAGCGTCGACGGGTCGACGAAGACGTTCGACAGGAACGTCAGCGGGAAGATGCCCATGAACCCGGCGTTCATGACGGCGTTCGGCGAGCGCAGCAGCAGGCCCAGCACCGAGAACACCCAGGACAGCCCGAACGAGAAGACGACGACCAGCGCCAGCGCCGCGACCGCGCCGGCCACCCCGGCGTCCGGGCGGTAGCCGAGCGCGACGCCCACCACGATGATCACCGTGCCGGCGATGACGTAGCGGACGCTGTCGCCCAGCAGCGACCCGAGCAGCGGTGCCGGCCGCCAGATCGGCAGGGTGCGGAAGCGGTCGACGACGCCCTTGGTCAGGTCCGTGTTGAGGGAGACCCCGGAGTAGACGGTCGTGAACAGCA
>DATHAP010000093.1 GCA_035489715.1 Actinomycetes bacterium | reverse complement strand
TGCTCGACGTGCTGCAGCTGCCCGACGAGGCGCTGCCGGACCTGCTGGCGCTCGCGCACGACGTGCGGCTGCGCTGGTGCGGCCCCGAGGTCGAGGTCGAGGGCATCGTGTCGGTGAAGACCGGCGGCTGCCCCGAGGACTGCCACTTCTGCTCGCAGTCCGGCCTCTTCCAGTCGCCGGTGCGGGCGGCCTGGCTGGACATCCCCTCGCTGGTGCGGGCCGCCGTCGAGACGGCCGCGACCGGCGCCACCGAGTTCTGCATCGTCGCGGCGGTCCGCGGACCGGACGAGCGGCTGATGCGCCAGATGACCGAGGGCGTCGCAGCCATCCGCGACGCCGTCGACATCAACGTCGCCGCGTCGCTCGGGATGCTCAGCCAGGAGCAGGTCGCCGCCCTCGCCGCGATGGGCGTCCACCGCTACAACCACAACCTGGAAACCGCGCGCTCGTACTTCCCGCAGGTCGTGACCACCCATACCTGGGAGGAGCGCTGGTCGACGCTGACGATGGTGCGCGACGCCGGCATGGAGGTGTGCTGCGGGGGCATCGTCGGCATGGGCGAGTCGCTCGAGCAGCGAGCGGAGTTCGCCGCCCAGCTCGGTGAGCTGGCACCGGACGAGGTGCCGTTGAACTTCCTGAACCCCCGACCCGGCACGCCGTTCGGCGACCTGCCGGTGATGGCCGGCACCGACGCCCTGCGCACGATCGCCGCGTTCCGGCTGGCGCTGCCGCGCACGATCCTGCGCTATGCCGGCGGCCGGGAGATCACCCTCGGCGACCTGGGGACCCGGGACGGGATGCTGGGCGGCGTCAACGCGGTGATCGTCGGCAACTACCTGACTACGCTCGGCCGCTCCCCCGACGAGGACCTGGCCCTGTTGGGGGACCTGGGCATGCCGGTCAAGGCGTTGTCCCAGACCATCTAGCGGCCTTTCCTCCAGAACCACCTCCGGCCACCTGCGGCCGCCTGCGCGAGCTTGTTTCCGGCAGGGGGATTGAGCCGCATTTGTGTGGGTATGCCCGCGCCCGGCGTGTTCCCTGCTGCGAGGAGCCCGAGATGGCTGGCACGACCGCAGACCGCCCCGATCACTCAGGTCCTCCGCGGAGCGCGGACCACCCGGACGGCCGGGAGCCCGACGCCGTCCGCGGGGCGGCCCACCGGCGGTTCAACGCCTCGCCGTGGAACCTGCTGCTGCTGATCCCCCTCGTCGGCGTCCTGATCCCGTCGTTCTACAACAAGCTCGACCCGACGCTCGGCGACATGCCGTTCTTCTACTGGTACCAGCTGATGTGGATCCCGATCAGCGTGGTGCTGACCATCGTCGTCTACAAGGCGACCCGGGGTGAGCGCTGATGTCCGACGTCAAGACCACCGAGCTCATCGTCTTCCTCGCGCTCTTCCTGCTGGTCACCGTCCTCGGGTTCCTCGCCTCGCGCTGGCGGCGGCCGGAGTCGATGGAGCACCTCGACGAGTGGGGCCTGGGGGGCCGCAAGTTCGGGCCGTGGATCACCTGGTTCCTCCTCGGCGGCGACCTCTACACCGCCTACACGTTCGTCGCCGTGCCGGCGCTGATCTACGGAGCGGGCGCAGCCGGCTTCTTCGCCGTGCCCTACACGATCGTCGTCTACCCGATGGTGTTCCTCGTCGCGCCGCGGCTGTGGTCGGTGTCGCACCGGCACGGCTACGTCACGCCGGCCGACTTCGTCCGCGGCCGCCACGGCTCCTCGGCGCTGGCCCTCGTCATCGCCCTCACCGGCATCCTCGCGACGATGCCCTACATCGCGCTCCAGCTGGTCGGCATCGAGGTGGTCATCAAGGCGCTCGGCATCGACGGCAGCTGGCCGCTGTGGATCGCGTTCGCCGTGCTGGCGCTCTACACCTACCAGTCCGGCCTGCGCGCCCCCGCCCTCATCGCGTTCGTCAAGGACACCCTGATCTATGTCGTCGTCATCGTCGCGGTCATCTACATCCCGACCAAGCTCGGCGGCTGGGGTGACATCTTCGCCGCGGCCAACGAGAAGTTCGAGTCGACGCCGCCTCCGCCCGAGGGCCCGGCCGACGGCCTGATCCTCGCGCCGGCCGCGCAGCTGGGCTACTCGACGCTCGCGCTCGGCTCGGCGATGGCCCTGTTCCTCTACCCGCACTCGCTCACCAGCGTGCTCGCGGCGCGCAGCCGCGACACCATCAAGCGCAACATGGCCGCGCTGCCGGCGTACAGCTTCGTGCTCGGCCTGCTCGCACTGCTCGGCTACATGGCCATCGCGGCCGGGGTCGAGCCGGCAACCAACCCGCTCTCCGGCAAGCCGGACAACAACACGGTCGTGCCGCTGCTCTTCGACCAGATGTTCCCCGACTGGTTCGCCGGCGTCGCGTTCGCCGCCATCGCCATCGGCGCCCTGGTGCCGGCGGCCATCATGTCCATCGCCGCGGCAAACCTCTTCACCCGCAACGTCTTCAAGGAGTACATCCGCAAGGACGCCAGCCCGGCGCTCGAGGCGAAGGTCAGCAAGATCGCCTCCCTGGTCGTGAAGTTCGGCGCCCTGCTGGTCATCATCGCGATCGACCCGCAGTTCAGCATCGACCTGCAGCTGATCGGCGGCGTCGTCATCCTGCAGACGCTGCCCGCCCTGGTCCTGGGCCTCTACACCCGGTGGTTCCACCGGTGGGCACTGATTGCCGGCTGGGCCGTGGGCATGGTGCTCGGCCTCTCGATGCTCTACAACATCGCGAATCCGCTCGTCGGCAAGGAGCACTTCGCCGGGTCGCAGTGGGCGCTCAACCGCTGGGGCGTCGACACCGACGTCACGATGTACGTCGGGCTGATCGCCGTCGCCGCCAACCTGCTGGTGGCCCTCGTGGGGACAGCAGTACTGCGCGCGGCGAAGGTGCCGGTCGGCGTGGACGTCACGCACGAGACGGACTACCACGTCGAGGCGGGCGACCCGGGGGTCGAGCAGATGACCGCGGACGAGGGCGAGGCCGTCGGGACGGGCCGCAGCCGGGGCTGACCAGCGGGGCCCTAGAGTCCGTGGGGTGACAACCATGGAGGGCCACGGCGGCGACATCGCCGTGGCGGTCGCCCGGTCCCACGGTGTCGACACGCTGTTCACCCTGTCGGGGGCGCACGTCTTTCCGCTCTACGACGGGGCCGTCAAGGCCGACCCGCCGATGCGCCTGGTCGACGTGCGCCACGAGCAGACCGCCGTGTTCGCGGCCGAAGCCACCGCCAAGCTGACCCGGCGGCCCGGCTTCGCCGCCCTCACGGCCGGACCCGGAGTGACCAACGGGGTCAGCGCCATCACCACCGCACATCTCAACGGGTCACCGCTGCTCGTGGTCGGCGGCCGGGCCCCCGCGTTCCGCTGGGGGGCCGGCAGCCTGCAGGAGCTCGACCACCCGCCGCTGCTGGCCCCGGTCACCAAGCGGGCGGCCACCGTGCCGACGGTCGGCGACGTCGCCGGGGCCGTGGACGACGCCTTCACGCTCGCGACGGCCGCGCATCGCGGACCGGTCTTCCTGGACGTGCCGATGGACCAGCTCTTCAGCCGGGCCGAGGTCGGGCTCCCTGCGGCACCGCATCAGCGACGGGTCGAGCCCGACCCCGACGACCTGGCATCGGTGGGCAAGCTCCTGGCCGGTGCCGAGCGCCCGGTGCTGGTCATCGGCTCCGACGTGTGGACCGACGGCGCCGAGGACGCGGCGCGCCGGCTGGCCGAGACGATCGGCGTCCCGGTCATCACCAACGGCATGGGTCGCGGCATCCTGCCGGCCGGTCACCCGTTGCTCGTCACCCGGGCCCGCGGCGCAGCCTTCGGCGGGGCCGACCTGGTCGTCGTCGTCGGCGTGCCGCTCGACTTCCGGCTGGGGTTCGGCATCTTCGGCGGCAAGGACGGCGCCACGCCTGCGCCGGTGGTGCACCTCGCCGACTCCCCCGGTCAGCTGGCGCGCCACGTCGGGCTGGCCGGCTCGGCGGCCGGCGACCTGACCGCCGTCCTCGACGGGATCCTCCAGGCCTGGACCCAGGAGGGGCGCCCAGGGGCGTACGACGCCTGGACCTCGACGCTGCAGGACGTCGCGCGCGCGGCGGTCGACAAGGACCGCGACCTGCTGGCCAGCGACGCCGACCCGGTCCACCCGGCCCGCGTCTACGGGGAGCTGGGAAGCCGGCTGGCCGACGACGCGGTGGTGATCGGCGACGGCGGCGACTTCGTGTCCTACGCCGGCAAGTACGTCGAGCCGAAGGCCCCCGGCGGGTGGCTGGACCCCGGCCCCTATGGCTGCCTGGGCACCGGCCTCGGCTACGCGATCGGTGCCCGGCTGGCCCGCCCGTCCGGCCAGGTGGTGCTGATGCTCGGCGACGGCGCCGCGGGCTTCTCGCTGATGGACGTCGACACCCTGGTCCGGCACGGCCTGCCGGTTGTGATCGTCATGGGCAACAACGGCGGCTGGGGGCTCGAGAGGCACCCGATGCGCTTCCTCTACGGTTACGACGTCGCAGCCGAGCTGGCGCCGCAGACGCGCTACGACGAGGTCGTGCGGGCACTGGGCGGGGCCGGTGAGCTGGTCACCCGGCCGGACCGGATCGGCCCGGCGCTGGACCGCGCGTTCGACGCGGGCGTGCCCTACCTGGTCAACGTGGTGACCGACCCCGAGGTCGCCTATCCGCGCAGCACCAACCTGGCCTGAGGGTCGCCGACAGGTGGGGCCGGCGCGTCGAGGGTGCGGCTCAGGGCGTAGCCGACGAGCACGACGAGGTGCAGCACCCACAGCCACAGCGCCACCGCGACGCACGCCCCGACCGCGACGAAGCCGCCGAACGGCCGGCCGAGGTCGAGCGGGATCGCGAGGAAGAGCACGAAGCCCTGCAGGAAACCGGCCACGAACGCCGCGGCGGTCGAGCCGGCCAGCAGGGCGGCGCGCCACCCGGGGGCCCTCGGGGACAGCACCCGGTAGACGTAGGCCACCGGACCGGTCAGCAGCACCCAGCCGAGGCAGAGCGCGAGGTAGGCGCCGAGCGCCCGCGACCCGGTGCCGCCGCCGGCCAGGCCGGCGAAGAACGGCGCGCACCAGAGCACCACGACGGCGAGCAGCGGCGTGGCGGCGAGCAGCGGGAGCACGCCGAGGCGCCCGCGACGGCCCGGGTGCGACTCGTCCTCCTCCTCGAGCCGGACGAAGGCCCGGCGCAGCCCCTCGCCGTAGAGGGACGCGGGCACCAGGGCGACCAGCGCCGTGACCCAGCCCAGGCTCGCGCCGGCGTCGACGACCGCCCGGACCGTGTCGGGCGCGCCGACCGCGTCGGGCAGGGCGTCGGCCAGGCTGCCCCCCAGCCGGGCGGTCCGGTCCGCGCCCAGCACCAGGCCAGCGACCCACAAGGCCAGCAGCCCGGTGGGCAGCACCGCGATGCCGCCGTAGAAGGTGAGCCCGGCAGCGTAGAGGGCGACGTCGTGCCCGCGCAGGCGGCGGACGACGTCCCGGCCGATCGGGCGGAGGGGGCGCACGGCTGCCCTCTGCCCCCGCGCGGTGCCGCCTACCCGGCGCGGGCGAACGTGCGCCGGTAGGACTGCGGCGTGGTGCCGACCCGGCGGGTGAAGTGGTGGCGGAGCACCGAGGCGCTGCCGAAGCCCACCAGGTCGGCCACGACCTCGACCGGCTGGGCGGTCTCCTCGAGGAGGCGCCGGGCGTGCAGGATGCGCTGGTCGGTCAGCCACTGCAGCGGCGTGGTGCCGGTCTCGGCACGGAACCTGCGCGCGAAGGTGCGCGGCGAGAGGTGGGCGCGGGCGGCCAGCTGCTCGACCGTCATGTCCTCGGCCAGGTGCTCGAGCATCCACTCCAGGGTGTCCGAGAGGGTGTCCCCCTCGCAGGGCACCGGCTGGTCGACGTACTGCCGCTGCCCACCCTCGCGGTGCGGCGGCGTCACCATCCGGCGGGCCAGCGCGTTGGCGACCGAGGTGCCGAACTCCCGGCGGATCAGGTGCAGGCTGGCGTCGATGCCCGCCGCGGTGCCGGCGCTGGTCAGGACGCCGTCGCTGTCGACGTACAGCACGTCGTCGTTGACCTTGGCCGCCGGGAAGCGCTCGGCCAGCTCGCCGACGTGGGTCCAGTGCGTCGTGCACTCGCGCCCGTCGAGCAGGCCGGCCTCGCCGAGGATGAAGGCCCCGCTGCAGACGCTCATGACCTGGGCGCCGCGGGCGACGGCCCGGCGGAGGCCCTCGAGCAGCTGCTCGGGCAGCGGCGCCTCGGTGCTGATCGCCGGGACGGCGACCAGGTCGGCCTCCTCGAGCCGTGAGAGGTCGTCCCGGACCACCAGGTCGAAGCCGGAGCGGGTGCGGACCGGTCCCGGGGTGTCGGTGCACAGCGCGAAGTCGAAGTCCGGGAGCGTGGGGTCGTCGGGCCGGGGCGACCCGAAGACCTCGCAGAGCACCCCGAGCTCGAAGGCGAAGACCCCGTCGAGCACGGGCACGGCCACGTTCTGGATGCGTCTCGGCACGTCCACAGTATGGCAGAAAGTTGATGGTAGTTGTCAATCCTGCCACTGGTGGCAGGATGTGATCCGGCGCATAGTTCCTGCCATGACACTCCTTCTGCTCGTTCTCGCCATCGCCGTCACCACCGAGCTGGTCGCCGGGCTGCGCCTGGTCCTCCACGACCGCCCGCTCTCCCCGCCGGCCAGCCACCCGGACTGGGGGACGGGGTCGTTGCCCTCGACCCCCTACGCCCTGCGGCACTGACCTGCCTAGGCTCGGCCGGGTGCGCATCCGCCCGGCCGAGCCCGACGAGCTCGCCCTCGTGGGCGAGCTGACGCTGGCCGCCTACGTCGCCGACGGCTTCACCACCGTCGACGACTCCTACGCCGACGAGCTGCGCGCCGCGGACCAGCGGGCGCACCAGGCACAGCTGGTCGTCGCGGCGGCACCCCGCGGCGACCTGCTGGGCACGGTGACCTTCGTGCTGCCGGGCTCGCCGTGGGCCGAGGTCTCCCGGGCCGGCGAGGCGGAGTTCCGGATGCTCGCCGTCTCGACCGAGCACCGGCGGCGGGGTGTGGGGTCGGCTCTGGCCCAATGGTGCGTCGACCGGGCCCGCGAGCAGGGCTGCACGGCGGTCGTGCTCAGCACGCTGCCGGGGATGGCGACCGCTCATCGGATGTACGAGCGAATGGGCTTCGCTCGGGCGCCCGAGCGGGACTGGCGGCCGTACCCCACGGTGCAGCTGATCGTCTACCTGCTCGACCTGGTCTGAGCCCGTACGTCGCCGCCGGTCAGAGCCGGGCGAGGAACCGCGCCGGGTCGACCACCACCCGGGTCACCTCGCCCCGGCCCGCCACCACCACGGCACCGGCGGCCTCCTGCTCGGCGACCACGCTGAACCGCAGCAGCCGGCCGTCCCGGTGCACCAGGTCGGCGTGGATCCGCACCTCGGTGCCCACCGCGCTGGCCCTCTCATGGGCCAGGTCGACCCGGGTGCCCACGGTCGTCTCCCCCGGCGCCAGCACGGCTGCGGCTGCCGCCACCGTCGCCTCCTCGCACCAGGCGAGCAAGCGGGGGGTCCCCAGCACCGGCAGGTCCCCGCTGCCGAGCGCCGCCGCGGTGTCGTCGGAGGCGACCACGTGCGTGACGGACGCGCGCTCCATCTGGCTACCCTACGGGCCGTGCCGAGCACCGCAAAGGAGCCGACCGCCTACTGCGACCAGTGCGGCGAGCCCGCGGCGACCGCGGAGCACCGGGCCTGTGCGCGACGCCGACGGCTCGAGCCGCCGCGGTGGTGCCCCTCGTGCCGGCGCCGGATGGTCGTGCAGGTGACGCCGCGCGGGTGGTGGGCCCGGTGCAGCGAGCACGGGACAACAGCCAGCGAGACGCCGGCGGTGCCCTCGTGACCGGCCCCGGGGCGGTCGTGCGGGTGCGCGAGGCGACGTACGACGACTGGTCGGTGATCTGGCCCTTCTTCCGGCGGATCGTGGCGGACGGCGAGACCTACGCGTTCCCCGAGGACCTCACCGAGGAGACCGCCCGGGCGTGGTGGATGGAGCAGCCGCCGGGGCGGACGTTCGTCGCCGTCGACGCGGACGGCACGGTGCTCGGGTCGGCGAAGTCGGGACCCAACCGGCCGGGCCGCGGGTCGCACGTGTCGACCGCTAGCTTCATGGTCGACCCGGACCACGGCGGGCGGGGGGTGGGCCGGCTGCTCGCGGAGCACGTGCTGCGCTGGGCGGGCGAGCAGGGCTTCGCCAGCATGCAGTTCAACGCGGTGGTGGAGACCAACACCGCCGCGGTGGCGCTGTGGCGCAGCGTCGGTTTCGAGGTCGTCGGGACGGTGCCCGAGGCCTTCGACTCCGCGGCGCACGGCCGGGTCGGCCTGCACGTCATGTGGCGCCGCCTGACGCAGTCCTGAGCCGTGCCGGTGCCGCGAGCCGTCAGGCGACCAGGCCGAGGCGGCGCAGCTCGACCGTGAGGTCGTGCGGGTTTGTGGAGGCGGCCATGGCGGCCTCCAGGGTGATGACGCCGTCGCGGATCAGCGCCACCAGGTGCTGGTCGAACGTCTGCATCCCGTAGTACGCGCCCTCCTTGATCAGCTCGCCGATCGAGTGCGTCTTGTCCGCGTCGGCGATCGCGTCGGCGATGCGGCCGGTGGCCACGCAGATCTCCATCGCCACGCAGCGGCCCTGACCGTCGGCGCGAGGCACGAGGCGCTGGCAGATGATGCCGCGCAGGGCGCCGGCCAGTGAGAGCCTGACCTGCTTCTGCTCGTGCGGAGGGAAGAAGTCGATGACGCGGGTGATGGTTTCCGCCGCGTCGGTGGTGTGCAGCGTCGACATCACGAAGTGACCGGTCTCCGACGCAGCGAGCGCGGCCTTGACCGTCTCGGTGTCGCGCATCTCGCCGACCAGGATGACGTCGGGGTCCTGGCGCATGGCCGCGCGCAGCGCGACCGCGAAGTCGGCGGTGTCCAGCCGCACCTCGCGCTGGTTGATCATCGAGAGCTTGTCGAAGTGCAGGACCTCGATCGGGTCCTCGATCGTGACGACGTGGACCTCGCGGTTGTTGTTGATGTGGTCGATCATCCCGGCGAGGGTCGTGGTCTTGCCCGAGCCGGTGGGACCGGTCACGAGCACCAGCCCACGGGGCTCCATCGCCAGCGCGCTGAGCACCGGCGGCAGACCGAGGTCGTCGAGCGGGATGGCGCCGACGCTGACCCGGCGGAAGACCATGCCGGCCGAGCCGCGGGACCGGAACGCGTTGACCCGGAAGCGGCCGAGGCCGGGCACCGAGTAGGCGAAGTCGGCCTCGTTGGTCTTGGCGAACTCCACGATCAGGTCGTCGCGCAGGACCTCGCTGACCATGTGCTCGGTGTCAGTCGGCGTCAGGTTGGGCGCCTGCAGCTTGCGCAGGCGTCCGTCGATGCGCACCCGCGGCGGGGACCCCACCTTGATGTGCA
>DATHAP010000092.1 GCA_035489715.1 Actinomycetes bacterium | reverse complement strand
TCCGCGCCCGTCGACTCGCCGAGGACGCGCGTCCGTCGGCCGACGTCGCTGGGCCGGCGCGGTCCCCCGCACCGTCGTGGCAGTCCGCGTCGTCACCAGCTCCGGGGTCCTGGTTGCGCACCAGGTCGGTCAGGTCGCGCTCGGTGCTGGCGCTGCGGCAGATGTCCAGCAAGGCGTCGAAGCGCCGCTGGTCGAGGGTGCGTGGGTCGTCGGGGTGGGTGAGGCCGGCCCGCCGGGCCAGGACCGCCCAGATGCCCGCGATCGCGGTGGCCGGACCGACCAGCTCAAGGGATCCCTGCCCGTCGGGCAGCACGCGCCGGGCGACCTGACGACGTTCGGAGGCTGTCTCTGCGCGCATCGCCGCGCCGACGGGGTCGACCGCGATGACCGCCGCCCTGACCCGGCGACGGAAGTCGGCCGGCGTCCGGGTCCGCCCGTCGGCGAGCACCCGGTCGCACACCTCTCGGGCCGCTTCGTCGTCGAGGGGCTCGGTCTCCTGCTCCAGCGCCCGTGCCTGCGGGTACGACAGCGAGCCGGCCGCCAAGGCCGCTCCAGCCATCGCGAGTCGACCGTGCAACGAGCGGGCCAGGTCGACGTCCTGTCGCCAGGAGCCGCCTGCCTCGCGCAGCGCGGCTCGCACGTCCTCGCGGGCGAAGTCGTCCCGGTTCGTCGCCGTCGGCCCGGCGACCGCGACAACGGCGTCCAGCTGGCGGGCGGTGACCCACCGGGAGGCCCGCTCCCAGGCCTGGAGCAGCTCGACCCGGCCGGCGTGGTCCAGGGAGTCGGGGTCGATCGCGGCCAGCAGCCCGATCTGCAACGGCCCGGGAGCGAGGGCGGCCACCCGGTCGAGCCGGGCCCCGGCCGCCTCGACGGCGGCGACGGCTCCCGCCGACCCGACAGCTGCCCCGAGGTCCCGGCCCGACGTGGCGAGCGCAGCGACCTCCGACATCGCGTCGCGCATCCTTTTGTCGAACACATGTTCGATTCTGGCATACACCTTGGACGTGCCGCTGACGCCGTCCACAAGGGCAGTCAGCTCGCGGCCAGGCCAACCGGCCCGTCCCTACGCCTCAGCCCAATGCGAGCTCGGCGCGCACGACCTCGGCCAGCCGGGCGGCCACCGCCTCAGCCTGCGACGCCTCCGCCGCCTCCACCATGACCCGCACCACCGGCTCGGTTCCGGACGGCCGCAGCAGCACGCGCCCGGTCTCCCCCAGCTCGGCGGACGCCTCGGCGACGGCCTTCTGCAGCGGCTCGCAGTCGTCGACCCCGCCGCGGTCGACGCCGCGGACGTTGACGAGGACCTGGGGCAGTCGGGTCATCACGCCGGCCAGGTCGCGCAGCGACGTCCCCGTCTCCGCCACCCGGGCCAGCAGGTGCAGGGCGGTCAGCGTGCCGTCGCCGGTCGTCGCGTGGTCGAGCATGATGACGTGGCCCGACTGCTCACCCCCGAGGGTGTAGCCGCCGTCCTTCATCGCCTCGAGCACGTAGCGGTCGCCCACGGGGGTCTCGACGACTGACACCCGCTCCCGCTGCATCGCCAGCCGGAAGCCGAGGTTGGACATCACCGTCGCGACCGCGGTCGAGTCGTGCAGCCGGTCCTTCTCGCGCATGGCGAGCGCGAGCACCGCCAGGATCTGGTCGCCGTCGACGACGGCCCCGGACGCGTCGACCGCAAGGCAGCGGTCTGCGTCGCCGTCGAGCGCGATGCCGGCGTCCGCTTCGTGCTCGAGCACCGCTGCCTGCAACCGGTCGAGGTGCGTCGAGCCGTAGCCGTCGTTGATGTTGAGGCCGTCCGGCCGGTCGCCGATGGTCACGACCTCCGCGCCGGCGGCCTGCAGGATGGCGGGCGCGAGGCGGTACGCCGCCCCGTTGGCCGTGTCGAGCACCACGCGCAGCCCGTCCAGCCGGTGCGGGACCGTCGACAGCAGGTGGTCGGCGTACCGCTGGCCGAGCGACGGGTCCTGGCGCACCCGGCCCACGGCCGCGCCGACCGGACGCTCCCACGCCTCGCGCAGGCGCTTCTCGATCGCGTCCTCGAGCTCGTCGGCGAGCTTGTGCCCACCGCGGGCCAGGAACTTCAGCCCGTTGTCGGGCATCGGGTTGTGGCTGGCGGAGATGACGGCGCCCAGGTCGGCACCGAGGTCCGCGGTGAGGAACGCGACGGCCGGGGTCGGCATGACGCCGGCCTCGACGACGTCGACGCCGGCGCTCGCCAGCCCGGCGACGACCGCCGCGGTGAGGAACTCGCCCGACGCCCGGGGGTCGCGTCCGACGACGGCGACCGGCCGGTGCCCCTCGAAGGCACCGACGTCCCCGAGCACGTGCGCGGCCGCGACAGACAGGTCGAGGGCGAGCTCGGCCGTGAGGTCACGGTTGGCCAGGCCCCGCACCCCGTCGGTCCCGAAGACCCGTCCCACGAGGCCGCCGACGATCAGCGCTTGCTGTACTGGGGCGCCTTGCGGGCCTTCTTCAGGCCGTACTTCTTGCGCTCCTTGGCCCGCGGGTCGCGGGTCAGGAAGCCGGCCCGCTTCAGCGAGGGACGGTTGCCCTCCTCGTCGATGCCGTTGAGCGCCCGCGAGATGGCGAGGCGCAGAGCGCCGGCCTGGCCCGAGACGCCGCCACCGTGGATCCGCGCGATGACGTCGAAGCGGTCCTCGGCGCCCAGGGTCACGAACGGGTCGTTGACCAGCTGCTGGTGCACCTTGTTGGGGAAGTACTGGTCCAGCGCACGGCCGTTGACCGTCCACTGGCCGGAGCCCGGGACGAGCCGGACCCGCGCGATGGCCTGCTTGCGCCGGCCGGTGGCCGCGCCAGGAGCGGTGACGATGTCACGCGGTGTCGCCGACGTGAACGACTCCACCGACGACTCGGAGGTGTAGCTGTCGGGGGTCTCGGCGTCGGTCTCGACGGCTTCGGTGGTGGTCTCGGCCACGGTGTCTCTCGGCTTCTCTCTCTGGTCTGTCGGCGGGTGAGGCGGAGCGCCTACTGCGCGACCTGGGTGATCTCGTAGGGCTGCGGCGACTGCGCCTGGTGCGGGTGCTCCGGGCCGGCGTAGACCTTGAGCTTCCTGAGCATGTTCCGGCCGAGGCTGTTGTGCGGCAGCATCCCCTTGACGGCCTTCTCGACGGCCTTCTCCGGGTGCTTCTCCAGCAGCACGGCGTACGGCGTGGCGCGCAGGCCGCCCGGGTAGCCCGAGTGCCGGTAGGCCATCTTGGCCTCGCGCTTGTTGCCGGTCAGCGCCACCTTGTCGGCGTTGATGACGATGACGAAGTCACCGGTGTCGACGTGGGGGGCGTAGATCGGCTTGTGCTTGCCCCGGAGGAGCGTGGCGACCTGGCTGGCGAGGCGCCCGAGGACGACGTCGGTCGCGTCGATGACGTGCCACTGACGCTGGACGTCGCCGGACTTGGGGCTGTACGTGCGCACGGGAAGGCCTTTTCGTTGCTCGCAGAGATGGCTTGCTTGGCAGGTGCACGCACCGGAGGGGTGGGCACAACGACCTCGCAGACTACCGTCCGCGCGGCGAGGGGGTCAAAACGCCGGATCAGGGCAGCCGGACGGCCTCCACCTCGTCGCCGAGGCGGTGCAGGCCGCGCACCATGTCCTTGGTCACCCGGTTGCGGGGTCAGGGTGCGCTGGGCCGGCTCGTGTAGACCGTCGGGTCACCTTGCACGAGCCAGATCTCCTGGTGCTCGATCGGGACGAACGACCGGTCACCGCCCGGCTCGCGCGTCAACGGCACGCTGTCCCCGGAGGGGCGGTGCATGATGAAGTTGACCGCCTTGGTCGCGTCCTTCAGCGGGATCGTGTAGAAGGCGCCGTAGTCATCGACCCCGTCCCGCTGTCGCGGCGTCCCCCAGTCCGTGGCTACGCCGTCCGCGATCGCGTCACCCCAGAGGTGCAGGCCCCAGTCGAGGTAGTCGCCGGCGGGGCGGAAGTAGTGCACTGTCGCGCTGGCAGGCGGAGGACCTGCCATCTCGACGGTGCGTGTCGCCGACACCGTCCCCCCTCCGACATAGTGCAGGGTCGCGCGGTAGCTGATAGACGTGCCCTCCGCGAGGTCGAGCGCGTCCACGTCGTCGAAGACCGTGTAGACGGGCGACGAGTCGTCGGTCCCGATCTGGGTCCACGCGCCGCCGGCCACGCTTCGCTCGAAGGTGACCACGTGGTCCGCACGCTCCGGGTCGGCGACCGCTCGCACCTGCACGGTGCCGCGCACCTTGGTTCCCTCTGCCGGGACCTCGATCGTCAGCTTCGGCGCCGGGACAGCGCCCGCTGCGACGTTGCTGTCGCGGGTGTGCCCGCCGTTGTCGAGAACGACCGCGCGGTACTGCAACGCCGTGCCAGGCGTCTCCGACGCGACGTCGTGGAAGACGCGGTACGGAGCGCTGTCGTCCGTCCCGATCGACTCCCAGGCGCCGTTGCCCACCTTCGCCTCGAAGCTCACCTCGTAGAAGGAGTCACCCGCGACCGCGGCGGGCACGAGCATGCGGCCACGCGCCTCGTCGGTCGGGGTCGGCGTGCCCAACGAGATCGCCGGCGCCTCCTTGGAGTGCGGGATCCGCCCGCTGGACTCGTAGACCACCGTCGACAGCGGCGGGAGCGTGACCTCGAGGGTCTTGTCCGCCTTGGTCTTCACCTCGGCGGCACCGGCACCGTAGATCTTCGTGAAGTTGCGCTTGCCGATGTACGTCGGGACGGCAGCCGACTTCTGCGACTCGCTGTTGTTCAGCGCGACGACGTACTCGCGCTGGTCCGCGCGGTCCAGCCGCGAGAACGCGTAGATGCCGGGCCCGTCGGTCGACCATCGGTCCTGCTGCGCACCGTCGCGCAACGCCGGGTGCTCCTCGGTCAGGGCCGCCAGCCCGCTGATCGTCTGGTAGAGAGGATGCGACGTGACGAAGTTGTCCTGCGCGTGCGTCGCGGACGTGCCGATCAGGTCGTCGTCCAGGTACTCGGGCACCTGGCTGGCGAACATGGTCTGCCGGGCCAGCTGGTCGCCGCCGGTGCCGGTGAAGCCCTGCTCGTCTCCGTAGTAGACCACCGGGTTGCCTCGCGAGAAGTACATCAGCTCGTGCGCGAGCTGGTCCCGCCGCAACATCTCCGCGTCTGCGGCGCCCGGGTTGTCGTTGGCGACGAAGAAGCCGATGCGCCCGCGGTCATGGTTGCCGAGGAAGGTCGGCAGCTGGTAGGCGTTCGAGTCCCCGTCCGTGTACCAGTCGTCGTTGTCGAAGAACTGGGCCAGGTTGCTCGTCGCACCGCCCTTCGAGGCGAAGTCTCGAGCCACGTCGGCGAACGGGAAGTCGAGGACGGACTGCATCTCGTTGTGGGTGGTGTAGAGCGAGGTGTCGGCCTTCTGCCGGGCACCGAAGCCGTCGTACGCCACCTCGCCGAACATGAAGAACTCGGGCTTCCCGTTGTCCCTGGCGTAGTCCAGCACGGTGGGGCCGAAGGCCTGCCAGAACTCGTCGTCGACGTGCTTCATCGTGTCGATCCGGAACCCGTCGACGCCGTAGTCCTTGATCCACGTCTGGTAGATGTCGATCATCCCGTTGACGACCGTCGGGTGCTCGGTGAAGAGGTCGTCGAGCCCGAAGAAGTCGCCGTACTGCGAGTTCTCGCCGACGAACGTCGTGTCGCCACGGTTGTGGTAGAGCCGCACGTCGTTGAGCCAAGCGGGGACCTTCAGGTCGGTCTCGCCGGCCTCGAGCACCGGCGTGTAGCCGTTGGGGAACGAGGTGGCGGCTGACAGCCCGGGGAAGGTACCCGTCCCGGCGTAGTCCCGGTCGTCGAATGCCTCTCCGCTCGCATCGGTGTAGGGGTCCTGGTCCTTGGACACGTACGGCTTGCGCGCCCCGGTGTCGTAGCCGATGACGTCGGCAGTGTGGTTGGTGATGATGTCGAAGTAGACCTTCATCCCTCGCGCGTGCGCCGCGTCCACCAGGTTGCCCAGGTCCTGGTTGGTGCCCAGGTGCGGGTCGATCTGGGTGAAGTCGGTGATCCAGTAGCCGTGGTAGCCGGCCGACGGGCCGTCCTCGGGCTGCACCGGCTTGTTCTTGAAGCTCGGGGTCAGCCAGATCGAGTCGGTGCCGAGTCCCTCGATGTAGTCGAGCTGGTCGAGCAGGCCCTTGAGGTCACCACCGTTGTAGAAGCCTTTCTTGGTCGGGTCGAAGCCCGACACCATGGGGTCGTCGCCGTAGCCACCGTCGTCGTTCTCCGGGTCCCCGTTCTCGAACCGGTCGGCCATCACGAAGTAGAAGTTCTCGTCGGTGACCGGCTCGCGCAGCGAGTGCCGCGCTGTCGCGCCGTCACCGCCCGACGGCTTCGGCGTCGCGCCCACCGGCGCGGCCACGCCTGCCACCGCGACCAGGGAGGCGACGAGCGCCAGGAGCAGGCGGACGACCGGGGCGCGACGCGGCATGGCGGGTCTCCTCGAGGAGGGAACAAGATCCGTTTCGCCGCAACCTAGCCGTAACACCGCGTATGGGGAACCCCCGGCCGCAAGCCGCAAATCCCCCGGCGCCCCGCGGTCAGCGCGCCCGCTCGACCCGGCCCTCGTCCCAGACCGGCTGGTCCGACTCGTACACGCCGCCGTCCGCGCCGAACACGAGGAACCGGTCGAAGCCGCGCGCGAACCACCGGTCGTGGGTCACCGCGACGACCGTGCCGTCGAAGGCGGACAGACCGTCCTCCAGCGCCTCGGCGGAGACGATGTCGAGGTTGTCAGTCGGCTCGTCGAGCAGCAGCATCGTCGCTCCGGACAGCTCGAGCAGGAGGATCTGCAGCCGGGCCTGCTGCCCGCCGGACAGCGAGTCGAAGCGCTGCTCGGCCGCGTGCGCCAGCTCGTAGCGGTCCAGAGCCCGGGACGCGGGCTCCCTGCCCATGCCGTCCCGGTGCTCGTCACCGCGCCAGAGGATGTCGAGCAGCGTGCGGCCGGCCAGCTCGGGGTGCTCGTGGGTCTGCGCGAACCAGCCGGGCCGCACCCGGGCACCGAGCCGGGCCCGGCCGGTGTGCGCGACCGGCGCGATCACGAGGTCCTCGACCGGGCGGTGCTCTGCGTCCGGGTCGGACCCGCCGCGCGCGAGCAGCCGCAGGAAGTGCGACTTGCCCGACCCGTTGGAGCCGAGCACGGCCACCCGGTCGCCGTACCAGACCTCGAGGTCGAAGGGCTTCATCAGCCCGGTGAGCTCGAGCTGCTCGCAGACGACCGCGCGCTTGCCGGTCCGAGCACCCCGGAGCCGCATCGACACGTCCTGCTGCAGTGGGATCGCCTCCGGCGGCCCGGCCTCCTCGAACATCCTGAGCCGCGTCACCGCCGCCTGGTAGCGCGAGGCCATCCCGTCGTTGTAGGCGGCCTTCTGCTTGTACATGAGGACCAGCGCCTTGATCTTGGCGTGCTCCTCGTCCCAGCGCCTGCGCAGCTCCTCGAGCCGGGCGAAGCGCTCCTTGCGGGCTTCGTGGTACGACCCGAAGCCCCCGCCGTGCGTCCACGCGGTGTTCCCACCCGCGCCGAGCTCGACGGTGACGACCCGGGTGGCGGTCCGCGACAGCAGCTCGCGGTCGTGGGAGACGAAGAGCACGGTCTTGGGCGACTCGCGCAGCGAGTCCTCGAGCCACCTCTTGCCGGGGACGTCCAGGTAGTTGTCCGGCTCGTCGAGCATGAGCACCTCGTCCGGTCCGCGCAGCAGCGCCTCGAGCACCAGGCGCTTCTGCTCGCCGCCGGAGAGTGTCCGCACCTCGCGCCACTGGGCCTTCTCGAACGGCACCCCGAGCGCCGAGACCGTGCAGGTGTCCCAGAGCACCTCCGCGTCGTAGCCCCCGGCGTCCGCCCAGTCGGCCAGCGACTGGGCGTACCGCATCTGCGTCTTCTCGTCGTCGCGCTCCATCATCGCCAGCTCGGCTGCCTCCAGGGCCGCGGCGGCGCTGCGCACCGCCGGCGGCGCCACGGACACGAGCAGCGACCGCACCGACGACTCGTCGCGCACCGAGCCGACGAACTGGCGCATCACCCCCAGGCCGCCCGAGCGGCCGATCGACCCCTCGTGCGGGTCGATGTCGCCGGCGACCAGCCGCAGCAGGGTCGTCTTGCCGGCGCCGTTGGCGCCGACAAGGGCGACCTTCGCCCCGTCCCCCACCCGGAAGGACACGTCCGACAGGAGGCAGCGGCCGTCCGGCAGGTAGTAGCTGATCCCGTTGACGTCGACGTGGCCCACAGGTCACGAGTGTGCGCGCGCCCCACGCCCGCGGCGACCCCTTTAGGGAGAGCCGAGGACCGCCGGCGACGCCGGGTCCGACATCTCGACGACCACGTCGGCTCGCGACCACGGGTCGTCGCGCTCCTGGTGCAGCGCCTCGGCCGCCAGGTAGCGCCGCAGGTAGAGCTCCCGGACCTGCTCCGGCGTGCCGAGGTCCGCGTCGCGCACCAGCCCGCGCTCCAGCACGCTCCCGGGGTCCGCGACCACCATCACCGAGAGGTCCCACCTGCGCGCGAGGTCCGGGACGAGGAGGAAGGACCCTTCGACGAGGACCACCCCGTCCGCCGGCAACGGCACCGGCTCGGGGTCGACCGGCTCGTCCGCGGCGAGGTCGTACGCCGCCGGCACGACGCTCGTGGCGCCCTCGGCCACCGGGTCGAGGACCAGCCGGCGCAAGGCCCCTGGGTCGAACGAGTCGTCCAGGTAGCCCGCGGCCGACGCACGACCCTGGCGGTGACGCCGCTCGCGCGGGAAGTGGAAGTCGTCGTAGGACACCGGCACGACCGGGCGGCCGGCGCCCTGCACGACCTCGACGAGCTCGGCGGCCAGCGTCGTCTTGCCGCTGCAGCCGACGCCGGTGAGGCACACCGATCGTGGTGCACCCTCGGGCAGTGCCAGCACCATGGACGCCAAGGTGACCAGCACCTCCTCGCGGCTCGCCGTGGTGGTCATGTGGGCTCCTCCCGTCGGCGGCGTGCCGCCTGGGCTCGTGCCGCCAGCTCCTCGTCCGGTGGGTAGCGGACCTCCTCGAGGGTCAGCCCGTGCGGAGGAGCGACTTGGACGTCCGGCCGCCGTACCCTGCCGGCCAGCACCTCGGCCGGCCACGCCGCCGGTCGCCGGCCCTCGCCGACCGCCAGGGCCGCGCCGACCAGCGCCCGCACCATGTTGTGGCAGAAGGCGTCCGCGACGATCGTGGCCACGACCAGCCCGTCCACGCGCGACCACCCGTGCTGAAGCAGGGTCCGCACCGTGGTGGCGCCCTCGCGGGGCCGGCAGAAGGCGCTGAAGTCGTGCACGCCGAGCAGCGCACGAGCAGCCTCGTCCATCGCCGCCACGTCCAGCTTGCGGCGGTGGTCGACCACGTCGTGCCGGCGCAGCGGGTCCACCCCGGCCGGGTGGTCGCCGACCCGGTAGGCGTAGCGGCGCCAGAGAGCGGCGAAGCGGGCGTCGAACCCGTCCGGTGCGGGCGTCACCTCGGTCACGCGTACGTCGCGAGGCAGGACCCCCGACAGGCGGCGGGCCAGCGCGCCGGGACCGCCGGCCCTCTCGACCGCCGTCACCGGCGCGTCCACGTGGGCGACCTGACTGCGCGCGTGGACACCGGCGTCGGTCCGACCGGCGCAGGTGACCCGCGACTCAGGGACCCGCAGCACGGTCATCAGCGAGTCCTCGACGACCTCCTGCACGCTCCGCCGCCCCGGCTGGCGGGCCCAGCCGGAGAAGTCGGTCCCGTCGTACCCGAGGTCCAGGCGCAGACGGACGAGCCCGCCGGCCCCGGGGACGGGGACGGCGGGCTCGGTCACGGCGTGCGCGTCGGGCGTCAGGACTACTCCGACTTCTTGGCGTCCTCGGCGGCGTCCTCGGCGATCTCGGCGAAGGCCTCGGCCTCGCCGGCGGCCTCGTCGACCTTCTCGTCCGTGGAGCCCTCGGCAGCGGCAGCCGCCTCGTCCGCGGCCTCACGGGCCTCGGCAGCAGCCTGCTCGGCGCCTTCGACGTCACCCTCGGCGGCGTCGTCGGCGGCCTCCTCGGCCGCGGCCTCGGCAGCCTCGGAGGCCGCTGCCGCCGTCGCCGCCTCGTCCGTGGCAGAAGCCTTCTTCGCTGTCTTCTTGGCGGTCTTCTTGGCGGTCCGCTTCGTGGCCGCCTCCGCCTCCTTCACCGTCTCGGCCTTGGCCGTCAGCGCCTCGACCAGCTCGATGACGGCCATCGGGGCGTTGTCACCCTTGCGGGGCCCGACCTTGGTGATCCGGGTGTAGCCGCCGTGACGGTTCCCGTATCGCGGGCCGATCTCGGCGAATAGCTCGTGCACCACGCTCTTGTCCCGCACGACGGTCATCACCCGCCGGCGTGCGTGCAGGTCCCCGCGCTTCGCGAACGTGATCAGGCGCTCGGCCAGGGGACGCAGCCGCTTGGCCTTGGCCTCTGTCGTAGTGATCTTGCCGTGCTCGAACAGCGCGGTGGCCAGGTTGGCGAGCATCAGTCGCTCGTGCGCCGGGCCGCCGCCGAGGCGGGCTCCCTTGGCTGGGCTGGGCATGGTGTTCCGTCTCCAGTCTGCGAGGTCCGAGGGGTCGGGTCAGCCGACCGTTGTCAGTACTGCTCGTCCTCGACGTAGGCCGTGTCGTCGTCGGCGCCGTAGTTGTCCACGGCGGTGCTCGGGTCGAACCCGGGCGGGCTGTCCTTGAGGGCGAGGCCCATCGAGTGCAGCTTGGCCTTGACCTCGTCGATCGACTTCGCGCCGAAGTTGCGGATGTCGAGCAGGTCGGCCTCGCTGCGGGAGACGAGCTCGCCAACGGTGTGGATGCCCTCACGCTTGAGACAGTTGTACGACCGCACCGTCAGCTCGAGGTCCTCGACCGGCAGGGCCAGGTCGGCGGCGAGCGCGGCGTCGGTCGGCGACGGACCCATGTCGATGCCCTCTGCCTCGACGTTGAGCTCACGGGCCAGCCCGAAGAGCTCGACCAGCGTCTTGCCGGCCGACGCCATGGCGTCGCGCGGCTGCATGGAGCGCTTGGTCTCGACGTCGACGATCAGCTTGTCGAAGTCGGTGCGCTGCTCGACACGGGTCGCCTCCACCTTGTAGGTCACCTTGAGCACCGGGGAGTAGATGGAGTCGACCGGGATCCGGCCGATCTCCTGGCCCACCTGCTTGTTCTGCACCGCGGAGACGTAGCCGCGGCCGCGCTCGACGGTGAGCTCCATCTCGAGCTTGCCCTTGCCGTTGAGCGTCGCGATGTGCAGGTCGGGGTTGTGCACCTCGACACCGGCGGGGGGCGCGATGTCGGCGGCGGTGACCGCGCCGGGGCCCTGCTTGCGCAGGTACATCACCACCGGCTCGTCCACCTCGGAGCTCACGACGAGCCCCTTGATGTTGAGGATGATCTCGGTGATGTCCTCCTTGACGCCGGGCACGGTGGTGAACTCGTGCAGCACGCCGTCGACCCGGATGCTCGTGACCGAGGCTCCGGGGATCGAGGACAGCAGGGTGCGGCGGAGGGAGTTGCCGAGGGTGTAGCCGAAGCCCGGCTCGAGAGGCTCGATGACGAACCGCGAGCGGTAGTCGTCGACGACCTCTTCGGAGAGGGTGGGGCGCTGTGCGATCAGCACGTCAATGTCCTTCCAGCAGGCGTCCGCCATATGACGCCGTGCGAGGTGGTGCACCCAGGGGCGGCGTCGGTCTGCCGCCCCCGGGGTCGTGCGCTTACTTCGAGTAGAGCTCGACGATCAGCTGCTCCTGGACCGGCGTGTCGATGACCTGCCGGGCCGGGAGCGAGTGGACGAGGATGCGCATCCGGGTGGGGATGACCTCGAGCCACGCCGGCACCGGGCGCTCGCCGGCCTCGGCGCGCGCGACGATGAACGGCGTGAGCTCGAGCGAGCTCTCACGGACCTCGATGATGTCGTTGTCGCTCACGCGGAACGACGGGATGTCGACCTTGCGGCCGTTGACGGTGAGGTGGCCGTGGCGCACCAGCTGGCGGGCCATGTCCCGGGACTTGGCGAAGCCGGCCCGGTAGACCACGTTGTCCAGACGGCTCTCGAGGATACGCAGCAGGTTCTCGCCGGTCTTGCCCTGCTTGCGGTTGGCCTCGTCGTAATAGCCACGGAACTGCTTCTCGAGCACACCGTAGATGCGGGTGGCCTTCTGCTTCTCCCGCAGCTGCAGGAGGTACTCGCTGTCCTTCGAGCGACCGCGACCGTGCTCACCCGGCGGGTAGGGACGGATCTCGATCGGGCACTTCGGCGACTCGCACTTCGCACCCTTGAGGAACAGCTTCATCTTCTCGCGGCGGCAGCGCTTGCAGTCCGCACCTGTGTAACGAGCCATGTCTCCTTCTCCCCCCTCAGACCCGGCGCCGCTTGGGCGGGCGGCAGCCGTTGTGCGGGACGGGGGTCACGTCCTGGATGGTGCCGACCTCGAGGCCGGCGGCCTGCAGCGAGCGGATCGCGGTCTCGCGACCGGAGCCCGGGCCCTTGACGAACACGTCGACCTTGCGCATGCCGTGCTCCTGGGCACGCCGGGCCGCGTTCTCGGCCGCCATCTGTGCGGCGAACGGCGTCGACTTGCGCGAGCCCTTGAAGCCCACGTGGCCGGCCGAGGCCCACGAGATCACGTTGCCCAAGGGGTCGGTGATCGAGACGATCGTGTTGTTGAAGGTGCTCTTGATGTGGGCGTGGCCATGGGCCACGTTCTTCTTCTCCTTGCGGCGCACCTTCTTGGCGCCCGCGCCCTGACGGCTCTTCGGAGGCATCTGCTCTGGATCTCCTGGGTGGCTGGTTCGTGTGCCGGACGAGAGGCCGGGAGGCCTACTTCTT